>CAZCRN010000013.1:2953-9014 GCA_964501125.1 Hadarchaeota archaeon (SeqCode)
TACCGCGAGAACGCTGAGAAAATCAAGCAAATCTTGGCGGAGGGCGTGGAGATCGGGGCGAAGGGCACGGTTCTGATAAGTGAGGAGGGGATAACTTACATCCACCCTTGCATAAGCGAGGCTGGGAAACTAGCCGCCGAGAGTAGGTTAACCGCCGGGCCAGAGGGAGAAGTCGATCTAAAATACGGTTTCTTGGACCCTTTCATGCTCTGTTACGTCTTAGATATGTATCGCGATTTTTTCGACGATGTTAAGTGCTCTCCGCGGCTCGGAACTGCCAAGCTCGAGTACGACGGCAAGATAATCTTAGTGTTCCAAAATGGCAAGATAAAGATACGGCAGGCAAAGGACAGGGAAGATGTGCTGAACACGCTGCGCCTGACCGCACGCGTGATGTGGGGCTCGATCATCTGTAGTTGCTGCGGAAACGCCGGGATAGACTGTGCCTCTGGCGGTTGTGAGGAGTGTGTGACGCGGGTGTGTCCAGTGCTGGCGGGTGGACCCCCTGAGCCTCCAACTGGTGAGGAACCAACGCTCGAAAAAACAACCGGCGCCACCACTTTCGTCAGGGTTGACAAGCCTGAAACCGCTGATATCTTCATGCGGGGCATCTCGAATCTCGATCAGCTCGTGGGCTTGACTAAAGATCTGCACTCGCTGAACGCTTCACTCATTAAAGGCAAAGAACCAAGCGAGAAGATCGAACCCATGTGCAAAAAAAAGGAAGAGCTCCTCAAGCAAGTAAACCTTCATGCGATAGACTTCGTCGTAAAAACACCCAGGAAGCAAGACGCAATACTCGGTCTCATCTTATCGGGCTTAGCGGCGGACTTCAGGAAGATTTTCGAGGCGGAATTGAGTCTAGGCCAGGCCATCCCCAACCTGATGTCCGAGGCCTCGGCAGAAGACATCGATAAGCTCTCTGAGTTTCATGCTGAAGCTTGGGAGATTTCTGCCCGCGCATATAAGGCATTCAAAGAATCGAGCTTTGAACAAGCGAATGTAGTTGTTGATAAGCATGGAAAACTCATGGCATCGATCCAAAAGTTCGAGCAAAGGTTAAAGAAAAGACCAGATCTTCCAACCCTAAGAACAGTTTGCAATGAGATACGCAAAATTGCGAATAATGGTTTCTACGCGGCACGTTTGATCCCCAAACCGCTCCCGGCCTAGTGGGGCAGATGATAAATGGAAAAGGAATCGTTCATTTACAAACCCTGTTCGGGAAGAGCTGGATTTGAGGCGATACCCGTTAAACCGTTGAAGCACGTTTTTCGAGCGATATCTGAAGGTAAGGTCGACGGTGTGGCCGTAGTCGTTCGAACACCTTACGCGGTCGTCTTCAAATTCAAAGAAGATGAAATAGACGTGTTTCCCAGCGGCCGGATGCTGCTCAAGACTGCAAGCTCCGAAGCCGCAGCGAGGGAGACAATCGAAAACCTAATGAGTCGCATCGGCTAGGATTCATTTCTCCATCATGGCACGGATGACATCTATCTCGGTGACGATTCCTACTGTTTTTCCACCTTTAGAAATAAGTACAGCGCTGGACCGGTTCAGAAGCGCTAGAAGTGTTTGAAGATCTGTCGATGGATCAACTATTGGGAATGGCTCCTCCATTATTTCACTAACCGGCAGCGCGAAAAAAGCCCTTTTCGAGCGGTACTTGAATGCCTCACGCGCGATCGTATCCTCGGTTAAACTGCCAACTACCCGTTTTTCTAGGGTTACAGGGAGTTGTGAGATATCGTGTTTCTTCATGAGGTCAGCGGCTTTGGATATCGGATCCTTGGGTGAAACACCAATAACGGGTTTAGCCATGATGTCCTTTGCGAGTTTCATTTCTTCCCCAGCGCGCCGCAATACATCCCAGATTTTTGAGTAGGTCGATAACCGTGGATCAACCGTTCCGGCTTCTATCCTAGCAATGAGCGATTGACTAACGCCCGCGCGCTTTGCCAATTCCGCTTGAGAGAGACCAATCCTTTTCCGCAACCGTTTTATGTCCTCAAAAGTCGGAATGAAGATCCTCTTCCCCTTATTACCCTCGCTCATTACAAGGGTATAAAAGTTGCGGGATTTGGATATTACCCAGGGTAATTTTTTGATAGAAAAATATAAATACCAGTATTGGGTATCGTCTGGGCAATGGTGGGGGATTAGATGGCAAGAACTAAGGTGAACAAGTCGGTGGCCGAGATCAACCAGAAAATCAAAAGTGGAGACGCAGTAGTTGTAACGGCCGAAGAGATGGTCGATATAGTTAGGGAAAGAGGCGCAGTCGTGGCCGCGAAGGAAGTAGATGTTGTAACAACTGGAACCTTTGGAGCGATGTGCAGCTCCGGCGCATGGTTAAACTTCGGACATGCGGATCCTCCGATCAAGATGCAACGAGTGTGGCTGAACGATGTTGAGGCGTATACGGGCGTGGCAGCGGTCGATGCTTACATCGGCGCTACCCAGCTTAGCGAAACTAAGGGCTTCGATTACGGCGGCGGCCACGTTATCGAGGATTTGGTTAGAGGTAAAGAGATCGAGATCCGAGCGATCGCCTACGGAACCGATTGCTACCCAAGGAAAGAAATCAAAACAGTTGTGACGAAGGATGAAATAAATCAGGCAGTACTTTGCAACCCGAGGAATGCCTATCAGAGATACGTTGCAGCAACGAACTCTCGTGATGAAATCCTTTACACTTACATGGGGACACTACTCCCGAACTACGGAAATGTAACATACTCCGGAGCAGGTGTTTTGAGTCCGTTGCATAACGATCCCAACTACGAAACAATTGGAGTTGGTACCAGGATCTTCCTCGGGGGCGCTCAGGGGTACATCTTTTGGGAAGGCACCCAGCATGCCCCAACGAAAGCTATGGGCACGATAATGGTAGTAGGAGACCTGAAGAAGATGGATGCGAAATATGTGCGAGGCGTGACCCTTGAGAAGTATGGGACGTCACTATACGTCGGGCTGGGCATCCCGATTCCGATCATAAATGAGCGCGTGGCCAAGACAACCGCCGTCAGCGATGCTGAGATAAAAACAAATCTCACGGATTACGGGGTGTCGAGAAGGGACCGGCCGATTCTAAGGGAAGTGACTTACGCAGAGCTGAAATCCGGAAAGATTGAGATCGAAGGCGCTGAAGTACCAGTTAGCTGCCTGAGTAGCTTCAAGGTTGCGAGGGAAATTGCGGGCATCCTGAAGAAATGGATAGGAAAAGGGGAGTTCCTCGTAACGGAACCCGTTGAGAAGTTGTCGACAGAGCAAATATTCAAACCCATGAAGCAAATTGCTGCGGTCCCAGTGGCCAAAGATTTGATGACAAAGGAGGTAGTAACCGCAAGACCAGATGATCTGATCGTCGATGCGGCGAAAATATTTGCAAAAAGGAACTTTGACCACCTGCCAATAGTCGATGCGAAGAACAGACTTGTTGGCATCGTGACCTCGTGGGACATTGCTGTAGCAGTTGGGACCCGCAAGAAGAAGCTGTCGGAGATTCTGACCTCAAAGGTTGTCACGGCGATTGAAGATGAACCGGTTGACTCGATAGCCAGGAAATTAGAGCAACATAAAATTTCAGGCGTCCCGGTGATAAATGCAAAGAAGCAGCTGAGAGGCATAGTGACTAGTGAGGACCTTTCAAAACTCCTCAGGAGGCGAGGGAGATGACAAAGAAAGTGTTGTTAAGGTATTCGACCGAGAGAGCGACTGAACCCATACTCGCATCGGTGATTAAAGAAACGGGCATACTCGTCAACATCCTATATGCGGACTTTAGCGCGCGCGGCGGGGAGATTCTAATCGCAATTGAGGGTCCCGAAACGGATGCGCAAAAAGTCATCGATTTGCTTGGTAAGAAGGGCGTCGAGGTCCAAGAGATCAAACACGTTGCCGAGCTTGATAGGGAACTGTGTTTCGATTGCGGTGCGTGCATATCACTGTGCCCGACGGGGGCGCTTCGGATGACGGAGGACTTCTCGGTTGAGCTCGACGAGGATAAGTGCGTTTACTGCGAGGTCTGTATCCCAGCCTGTCCAGCAAGGGCGTTGAAAGTAGCAAAACTTTAATGCCGATTTAGGAGGTCCGGCGATGTACAGCCAAAAGTGGGTATTTAGGGAGACATCTCTTGCGATTAGCTCAGACAATAAAGAAGCGATAGCCGTGGCTATCAAGGCCAGCTTGAACGCAAGGCGTTGTATAGAGAGGTTTATCGTTCGACACCCTGAGTTCAGGTACTCGTTAGAGCCTCTGCGTTTGAAGGCGGATGGCTATCCGAGGATTCTGGAGTTGATGCTAAGGGCCGCACAGGTGGCGGACGTTGGGCCATTTGCGGCCGTGGCTGGATCAATCTCGCAGGTGGCCGCAGAAGCCGCAATTGATGCGGGCGCTGGCAATATCCTAATCGATAATGGCGGTGATATTTCGATTATCGGGAACAAGGAATTTAGAGTTGGAATTTACGCGGGTGAATCGAAAATTTCAGGGAAAATAGGCTTTCTCATCAAAAGAAGTGATTTGCCGATTGGTATTTGCACGAGTTCGGGTACGGTCGGGCATTCGATGAGTTTTGGAGATTCCGACGCGGTCATTGCGATTGCTGATGAGGCATCGATTGCAGATGCGGCGGCGACCTCCATAGCGAACGAGGTTAGAGGGTCGGACGTTGAATCATCCGTCAAGCGTGGGTTGAATAGAGCCGATGATATTCCCCAGGTTAGAGGTTGCCTGATCGCGAGGGGTAAATATGTTGGAACGACCGGCAGGTTACCCAAACTCGTTTCAACGTCACTCCAATTTTCTGATGGTTTTAGAACGTGTTCATGTTAAATACGAAAAGATTTCTACATACTTGGAAAGGGGTATGGTGCTGTGAGTGAGAAGGCAGTAGAAAAAACCTTTGAAGCTCTTTTTGCACTAACGGATCTTAGGCAGATTTACCGGGAGACAAAACCCACTTACGAGCTTACCGATGAGCAGAGGAAAATGGTCAGGAAAATAATCGAAAAAGTCAGAGAGAGCTTGAAGACGATTGAAGGGGAACTATTGAAATGAAGTACGTTACCAATGAGATTGAAACCAGGGTACGGGAAGAACTTTTCATAAACATACATCCCATCCAACCCGGAGGGAGGCTCACACCTGAGGCGATGAAGGCTCTGCTCGCTTACGGAGATGGGTATTCGACTTGTGACTGGTGCGGGAAACCATTTAGGCTCGATAAAATTCGGAGGCCGCCAATAGATGAATTTCATGTTGAATTGGCGAAATTCCTTGGGATGGATCAAGCGAGGGTTGTCCCCGGCGCACGGAGGGGCTTCCAAGCGGTCGTTTCATCGATTATTGAAAAAGGAGATTTTGTAATCGTTTCTGCGTTGGCGCATTATACTGAATTCTTGGCCACGGAAGATGCTGGGGGAATTGTTAAAGAAGTTCCTCTAAACGAGAAGAATGTTGTCACCGGTGAACGCACGGCTGAAAAAATAGAAGAAGTCAAAAAGGAAACCGGGAAACTTCCAAAACTAATAGTGATCGACCACTTTGACTACATGCTTGGGAACGAACATGACATCTACGGGATTTCAAAGGTTGCAAAAGAATATGGCATCCCATTTCTATGCAATTGTGCTTACTCCATGGGTGTGATGCCCATAAACGGGAAAGAGATAGGCGCGGATTTTCTGGTTGGCTCCGGACATAAAAGTTTTGCTTCTCCAGCACCTTCGGGCATCGTTGCAACAACTGAGGAATGGGCGGACAAAGTGTTTAGAACGACGCAAATGGTAGGCGATGTAACGAAAAGGAAGTTTGGAATCAAGGAGGTTGAAATGTTAGGGTGCACGCTGATGGGATCAAATTTGATTGCAATGATGGCGAGTTTTCCTACCGTTAAAGAACGGGTTAAACACTGGGGAGAAGAAGTTAAGAAAATCAATTATTTCGTCGATGAATTCCTCAAGATCGATGGGAATAAAATTCTAAGCGAGCTGCCAAGAAAACACACCTTAACGAAAGTAGATACCACTGAAACTTTTGACAAAATTGCGCAGACTCA
>CAZCRN010000014.1:0-8957 GCA_964501125.1 Hadarchaeota archaeon (SeqCode)
TCGCCGCTGCCAAGGGTATGATGTAGCAAACCATTTTTACACCTCCACTTTTCCACTTTGTATTACTTTTTAATATTAAAATATTACTATCTAATCCGAAAGGCTGAAAACAGATGCCAGCAAGCTTGTAGAGGTAAGCATGCCTGAGAAGATCACACGAGTGAGCCTAACGCTGCCCCAAGACTTATTGGATGAGCTCGATCGCATGCTTAAAGCCCAGGGGTATGCAAGCCGCTCCGAGGCGGTCCGTGATGCCCTGCGCGATTTCCTCACCAGCTATAAGTGGCGCCAAGAGCTGAAGGGCGAATTCACGGGTGTTGTGACGCTCGTGTATGAACACGATGTTCGTGGTTTGACGGACGCATTAATGGACATCCAGCATGCTGGCCGGGATGTGGTGAGCGCGGTTCAGCACTTGCATCTCGATGCTAAAAACTGTCTTGAAACGCTGGTACTCAAGGGGCCGGCTGATGAAATACGCAAACTTGTAGACAAGCTAGGAGCGCTGCGGGGTGTTAAGCAAGTCAAACTGATGACGGTTGGATAGAGGCTATTTCGCTCTACCTATTTCTTCCACAGCTTCTGGATTGGCTAGCGTGGAGATATCTCCCACCGGCTCTCCAAGTGCCTTGGCCCTTATCACTCTACGCATTATCTTCCCGCTCCTGGTTTTGGGCACATCTTTAACGAAAAATATCTCATCGGGCCTCGCAATCTTCCCTATTTCTTTTGCCACGTATTCTCTCAGTTCAGTTCTCAGTTCCTCGCTTGGTTCTACACTTTTTTTCAGAACCACAAAAGCCGTTATAGATTCTCCCTTCATTTCGTGCGGTTTCCCGATTACTGCCGCTTCTGCCACTTTTTCATGGCTGACCAAAGCCGATTCAACTTCCGAGTTACCTATCCTGTGCCCCGAGACGTTGAGTACATCATCCGCCCGGCCCTGAATCCAAAAGTAACCGTCTTCGTCTCTCCTTGCTACATCTCCAGCTAGGTAAGTATCGGGGAACTTGCTCCAATAGAATTTCTTGTATCTTTCCGGATCCTTGTAAAGACCCCTGAGCATGGCTGGCCATGGAGTTAGCTGAACCAGATATCCGCCAGCACCCGTGATCGACTTGCCTTTCTCATCGTACACATCGGCCGTGAATCCGGGGAGGGGCTTTGTAGCCGATCCGGGCTTCAACGGTGTAATGGGCAGTGGCGATATGCAGAAAGTTCCAGATTCCGTCTGCCACCAAGTGTCCATTATTTGGCATCGCTCTTTTCCTATGAATTTGTAGTACCATATCCAAGCCTCAGGGTTTATCGGCTCTCCGACCGTGCCGAGTAATCTAAGCGAGCTCATATCGTGTTTTTTCGGCCATTCGTCACCCAGCTTCATGTGGGCCCGAATGGCGGTTGGGGACGTGTAGAACACGGTTATGCCGTACTTGTCTATCAGGGACCACCAGCGATCGGGCTGAGGATGCCCGAGCGTACCTTCGAACATGAATGAGGTCACCCCGAGCATTAGTGGGGCATAGACGATGTAGCTGTGTCCGGTCACCCAACCGATGTCCGCGGCGCACCACCAGATGTCGTCGTCCTTCAAATCGAATACCCATTTGAGCGTTCGATGAACCCCTACCGCGTATCCCCCATGAACATGTATTACCCCCTTTGGTCTGCCCGTCGTCCCAGAGGTATACAGGATGTACAAAATATCCTCGGAATCCATTACTTCGGTCTTCGCTTCCGTCGGCTGCTCCCTGGTGATTTCATTCCACCAAACATCTCTGCCTTCCTTCATCGGAATTTTTTCTCCGGTGCGCTTGGCGACGATAACTTTTTCAACACTTGGTGCATCCTCTAGGGCTTCGTCCGCGCTCCGCTTTATTGGATTTATTTTTCCGCGCCAATACGAGCCATCGCATGTGATGAGTGCCTTGGCTCCCGAATCGTTTAATCTGCCCCTCAGAGCTTTAGCGCTAAATCCAGAAAACACAACACTATGAATTGCCCCGATCTTCGCGCATGCTAACATGGCGATGGGCAGCTCGGGAATCATCGGGAGGTAAATTCCGACTCGATCTCCTTTTTTGATCTCCAGGTTCTTCAGAGCATTTGCTAGCTTGTTGACTTCCGCATGGAGGTCCCGATAGGTTAGCTTCCTTACATCGCCGGGCTCCCCTTCCCAAATGTAGGCGATTTTGTTCTCGCGCGGGGTGCCCATATGCCTGTCGAGGGCATTGTGGACGATGTTGATCTTACCGCCGATGAACCACTTGGCGTAAGGGGGTTTCCATTCTAAGACCTTTTCCCAAGGTTTGAACCACTCCAGCTCTTTCGCTGCCTCGCCCCAAAACCACTCGAGGTCTTGGGCTTTCTCGAGCAACTCATCATAGCTTTTTATCCCATGCTCGTCCACCCATCGCTTGACGTTGCTCTTTTCCACTAGCTCTTTTGGTGGTTCAAAAACCCTCTTTTCCTTCAATAGGACCTCAAGTGCTTCGGTTGCCATCGATTCCCCTTCGACCTCTTCGACTTACGATTAAATAGTTTTCGCTCATCTCCTAGAAATAGCTGACGTATCAAAAGTCCGATGATTTGCCTAAAAATCTAAAAAGACCGATTATAATGCTCTTTGAAAGGCATCATTCATCTACGGGAGAAGAGCGATAGTTTTTCTCATTTTCTTTTCTTTTTTACCAACTCATCGAGTCCCCGCTTTTGCAGCATTTTCTTGATTTCTTCATCTGAAGTCGACAAGGGCTGCGGCAGTGGGGCAGGTTTGACGAGTTTTGCCTCGAATAAATTGACGAGCTTACCAGCCACGAGCATGCACACGAGTACGGATGCACATAAATAAAGCGGTTCCAAATCGAATGCCACTGTAATCGCGAGCGGAACTCCGACGATGGCGAGCCCAATTGGCAGAGCTAACCCGATCAGCCGAATTCGGTTGCGACGGTAGAGCACCGATAGCCGCCCGCCGAGCCCCAGCAAAAGCGCCTCGAGTCCGAATGCTATGGAGCCGAGGAGCAACAGGAGGTAAAACACTTGTGTGGGAGTCAAGTTATCGCCTGAACAACGTCTGACTATCTCTTGGGAATTAAATCCTCACACGCCTCGATTTACAAAGGGTCCATAGCCCGCAGGAACCGCACCTTGGATTTCTGGGAAGACAGATCTCTCGCCCGAAAAGAACGAAACCACGATTGATCAAATGCCAATCCTCCCTGGAAAAAATCTTCTGCAGTGTACCCCTTACTTTTTCGAGCTTGGCCCCCTCTTCGACGAGCCCGAGGCGCTTGCTTATCCTGTTAACGTGCGTATCAACTGGTATGCACGGATGTCCGAAAGCGTAGCAAAGGGTCACGTCTGCGGTTTTTGGCCCAACCCCGGGCAGCCCCATCAGCAGTTCTCGGTTAGCGGGAACTTTTCCCCCATATTTTTCTAAAAGGATCCGACAAATTCGTTTTATGTTTGAAGCTTTCTGCTTCACGAGCCCAGCGGGTTTGATGAGCCTTCGTAATTCTGGAGTTTGCAATTCCAAGATTTGTTCTGGTGTGGAAGCGGCAGCGAATAATGCC
Organism: Hadarchaeota archaeon (SeqCode); assembly: GCA_964501125.1. GTDB lineage: Archaea > Hadarchaeota > Hadarchaeia > Hadarchaeales > CAZCRN01 > CAZCRN01. Next base: position 3,576 of record CAZCRN010000014.1, read on the forward strand.
TTGCAAGCCGCTTCGGTATTTTCCTCCCTCGTACGCTGAGACAGCAGGCAACCGATCAATAGCTTGAATGGTTCACGGTACCATCGGCGGGCGATCTCAGCGCCGTAACGCCGTCTGATGAATTTTACAATCTCAGTAGCGAGCTTGGTCATTACGACCTACGCACCAAGCTTAAACTCACTGTGCAACGCACGCACGGCCTTAATGGCATCCCGCTCGCTGATCGCGAATGAGATGTTGAGTTCGGACGATCCCTGAGCGATCATCAGGATGTTGATACGGTTACGCCCCATCGTGTTGAACACCCGCGCCGCAACACCCGGCGTGCCTTTCATCCCTTCACCAACCGTTGCGATCACGCTTGCGTTTTTGTCGCAGGTGATCGACCAATCGATGCGCCGCTTTGCGAATCCCTCTCGCAGGACCCGAAGCGTCGCCTCCAGGTCCTTGCGGTCGACGACGAAGCTGATGTTGGCCTGCGAGGAACTCTGCGATATCATGAGCACCTTAATTCGGGCCTGACCCAGGATGTCGAAGACGGTTGCGGCGACACCAGGTGTGCCTATCATCCCAGCGCCACCCACGGTCACGAGTGAGACCGCTTTGCTGGCGGTTATCGCTTTGACTATCTCCTTGATCCGCTTGGGCTTGCGGACGATCAGCGTACCCGGCTCCTCGGGCTTGAACGCGTTGCGCACCCGCACGGGGATGTCCAGTTCCATGGCCGGCTCGATCATTTTTGGGTGTAGGACCTTGGCGCCGAAGTACGCCAGCTCGGTAGCCTCCATATGGGAAACGACATCGATCACTCGGGCATTGGGCTCAACCTTAGGATCGGCAGTCATAATCCCATCGACGTCGGTCATTATCCAGATCTCCTCAACTCCAAGCGCAGCGCCGATTATGGACGCTGTGTAGTCCGAGCCTCCTCGCCCCAGCGTGGTTATGACACCGCCCTCGGTGCCGGCGATGAATCCAGTCACCACCGGGAGCTCTCCCGCGGCGATAAATTTGCCCAAGCGCTGACGGACGAGTTTGGGAGTTTTCTCAAGAGGACGGGCTTCCAGATAATGATGATCGGTAACAATGCCAGCCTCGAAACCGGTTAAATATCGAGAGGGCACACCCAAGGATCTTATTGCACCGGCGAGGATAGGTGCGCACAAGCGCTCACCAAATGATGCCACCAAGGCCTGTGACCGAGGCGATAGTTCGCCCAAATAAGCGATGCCAGTCAAAACACGTTCTAGGCTGTCGAGCGTGCTTTTAACCGTCCGTGTTGTCTGATATAAGACATCCCTGTCGTCGATAGAATCTCGGCACGCTCGAAAGTGTTTGTCTGAAATTCGCTTCATGAAATCTGGGATCAATCGCTTTGGACTTACGCGCGGCTCGATTAGCTTACCGGCTATATCTAGCAGCTGATCGGTGACCCCAGCCATGGCCGATGTAACTGCCACCACTCGGTCCCCCTTGCGGTAGCGGTCAACTACAAACTCCGCAGCGCCGCGGATGCACTTGCCATCTTTGACCGGAACTCCGCCGAACTTGATCACTAAGCGCATGTTACTCACTCACGTAATACGAATCCAGCAGCTCGCATATCACCTTCGCCAAACCGTGATAGCACATGTCGACATCTGCCTTTTCGGTTACAACGTTCAGCACGTAATCGTAGCACGCGCAACGGGCTTGAACTACCTCATACTCCTCTTCTCTGCCGCGCACGAACCAGCGATCTCCGCGTTTGATGACCCCGCTTTTTTTGATGGTCTCGAGGGCTCGCTTGCCGCGCGATCCATAGACATCGATTATCGCCCGCTCGAGATCTTGGGTCAGCTCACCGGATTTGCCCAAGAGTTCGAATAACTTTTCCTTTCCGCGCAAGAAGGCGTCCGAGACCATGTGAGCACCTCGAATTTGCACAGGTCTCTATTTCATAGGATAGCTAATAAAGTATGGAAAGAATATGCGTGCCCGAACCCTAGCCCTCCTGCGCAGGCACGGGATAAGGCTGAGCAAGCGCGCTGGCCAACATCACGTAATAGATTCGAGCCTTCTGGAGCGAATGGTTGGCTACGCTGAGCTTTCGCGCGGCGATACGGTCCTTGAGATCGGGGCTGGCACGGGCAATCTAACTCGCCTGCTTGCCGAACGGGCTGGCAAAGTCGTTACAATCGAACGGGATCGACGACTCTTCGAGCTCCTGCGCAAGGAGCTGAGGAGGTATCCGAACGTAGGCCTAGTGCACGGCGATGCCCTACGCGTCGAGCTCCCGCGGTTCGATAAAGTGGTCGCCAACTTGCCATATGGTATCTCATCCGACATCACGTTCAGGCTACTCGATCACGATTTCAAGTTAGCCGTGTTGATGTATCAGCGGGAGTTCGCCAAGCGCTTGGTGGCCTCCCCCGGGTCAGCTGACTACAGCCGTCTGACGGTGAACGTGTTCTATCGCGCGCAGGTCGAGCTGCTGGAAGACGTCCCCCCATCTGCATTCGTACCACAGCCTGAAGTCATGTCAACCGTAGTTAGACTTAGGCCACGTGCGCCACCGTTTAGGGTCGCCGACGAGCGAATATTTTTCAACGTGGTTCGAGCTCTGTTCCAACATCGGCGCCAGCTGGTGCGAAATGCGCTTTACCACTCATTCGGCGTGGTATTCCCAAGCAGGGTAATGTCGAAGGCCGAACGCAGAGCCTTAATCGATCGAGCACTCCCAAAGGAGCTCGCACAAGCCCACGTGATGGATCTCGCACCGGAAAAATTTGGCGCGATAGCAGATCACTTACACAAAAGATTGGGCTAAGATGAGTCCTATTTTAGCTCGACTAAATCTTCAGGCTTAGGAGGCTCGGGTTTTAGCCCTTTGCGCTTACGGGTCTCTTGAACGGCTTTATCCTGCAGCTCCCGCGGCAACGGGTTGAACTTCTCAAACTCCGTGCCCCAGATCGCGCGCCCCTCGGTTTCAGAGCGCATGTCAGCCGCAAGGCCAAAAGAATTTGCGACGGGCAGGGATGCCTTGATGATCGCTATATCTCCTTCGGCTTCCATCGAAAGGATTCGCCCGCGGCGGCCTTGGATCACGCTCGTGGCTCCGCCCATGAACTCCTGGGGAACGCGGACCTCCAACTTCAGGAGGGGTTCCAAGACGATGGTGTTTGCCATAAGCATCGCCGCCTGGGTTGCCCGCCTAACTGCAGGTATAATCTGGGCTGGCCCACGGTGGACCGCATCCTCGTGGAGCTGAGCATCGGTTATAAGAACTTTCACCCCACGCATGGGCTCGCGCATGAGTGGTCCATCGTTCATAGCCATGTTAAATGCCTCGATGATATAATCTTGAACCTCCCGCATGTACTGGATGCCCTTGGTGACATCGGTCAGGATGTTTTGGCCTGTTATTGCCACGACACCACGTGCGGCATCGGTCTCCCAGCCGAGCTCGCGCAGCACCCGAGCTCGCTCCTTGCGGTCCTGTTTAGCATAGATCTTTTGTTCCTCGATGGCCTTGATTACATTAGGCTCGAGAGGCTCGACAGCGATCTTGAAGCGATTGTGCTTATTAGGCGACTTTCCTTCGACCGGACCAGCTTCTCCGGTAATGCTCTCCCGGTAGACGACGATTGGCTCAGAGGTCTTCACCTCGAGGCCGGTCTCCCCGAGCTTGTACTGCACGATCTCGAGGTGCAGCTCACCCATGCCCGATACTAGGTACTCACCCGTTTCTTCATCGATCTTGATCTTGACGTTTGGATCCTCCCGCGAAATCCGCTTGAGCTCTGTTATCAGCCGCGGGAGCTCCTTAAAGTCCTTCGGTTCCACCGCAACCGTGACCACCGGTTCGCTCACATATCGGAGCTCCTCGAAGCCCTTAGCCTCGACCCCCCTTTCGACTATAGTTTCGCCTACTATTGCTTCTTTCATGCCGATCAGAGCCGCGATATTACCAGCCGGCACTTTATCCACCATGACCCGGTCTGGACCCATGTAAATGCCAACCTGCTGGACTCGCGCCCCCTTGTTAGCGCCGATCAGTAGGACTTCTTTACCTTTTTCGAGCGTGCCTGAGAAAATGCGTCCAGTTGAAATCACTCCAGCCTGCTTGTCAACGATGATATCGGTGGTGACCATGCAGACTTTGCCTTCCGGATTGCAGGCGATCATGTCCTTGCCGAGTTCGCTCTCCGGGTCTCCCCTCCATATTATCGGTATGCGCTCGGCCTGTGCCTGTTTTGGGTTTGGTAGGTGACGGATAACCATATCTAGAACTACTTCGTACAAGGGGCTCCTGCTTGCGAGTTCAGCTTGCGTGCCGGACTTGTAAGCATCAATGATGTTCTTGAACGTGATATTCTTCTTTTTCATCTGAATCATGGATAGCGCCCACTTCTCCTTGGCGGAGCCGAACGCTACGGAACCGTCCTCAACGCTCACCTGCCACTTCTGGGCGATCTCGGGGGCTGCATATCGCCGGATAAGCTCGTTGAACTTAGTTATGATTTTGAGGAAGCGCTCCTGCATCCCCTCGGGAGTTAGCCTAAGCTCCTCAATCAAGCGGTCGACCTTGTTGATGAAAAGCACGGGCCTAGCTCGCTCACGCAGCGATTGTCGGAGCACGGTCTCGGTCTGAACCATGACTCCCTCGACGGCATCGACGACAACTATCACACCATCGATTGCCCGAAGTGCCCGTGTAACGTCGCCGCTGAAGTCGACGTGCCCGGGGGTGTCGAGCAGATTGATTAAATGCTCCTGCCCTTCATAGGTGTGGGCCAGGCTGACCGCAGCGGTTTGGATGGTGATCCCACGTTTTTGTTCGATTTCTAGGAAATCTGTGAAGAGTTGTTCGCCAGCCAACTCGAAGGAGATTATCCCGGCAGCGGCAACCAAAGAGTCTGTTAGGGTTGTTTTCCCGTGATCGATGTGAGCAACTATGCCTATGTTTCGTATACGCGCCGGTTCCCACATCGTTTTTTGGATATCTTCTATTTTCTTGTAGCGCCGCATGCCAGTTTGCTCCTTTACTTAATACTGGACTTCCTTGCTAAAAAGCGAATTCGTGTTATTTACACTTTGCAACTCACATCGGTCTGAATAATAGCTTGTCGGACTCGATGCCTTTCTCCTCTGCTGGCGCTGGAAACTCCTTGGGTAGCTGATCGCGCGTTTGGCCGATACCAATGGTGTTGCCGATCCCGGCCACTATTACCGTGTCGCCCGATTTGGTGCGCTCGCGGATGGCTTGCTTCACCCGCTCGGTTGCGACATCTACTGCCCGCGCTAAGCGTTTGTTAAGAGGCGTGATGGCCTCTTTGAAAGATTCTTTGATGATGATCGCATCGAGCGGTATGTTGCGCTTGACCGCAATTTGCTCGATTT
>CAZCRN010000015.1:0-8700 GCA_964501125.1 Hadarchaeota archaeon (SeqCode)
CTTCGTTTCTGGCTGGAAATATCACGCTCGCCCGCATTTCACCAAAAGCCCTTCGGCACCGTTCAAATAAGGATTTTGGCCTAACTTCAACACCGTGGGTTTAGACGGGCGGCTTATTGCGCATGTGTACTGATGCAGCTGGAGAGGATTGGTGGGCTGCTGAACAAATGATAAATAACTTTCTTCCCAAGGTTAGCGCGGTTTAAATGAAGTATTGGTTCGTCGTGCTAACTACTGTTGCAGTACTAGCCATAGTATTGTCTTCCTTACCACCCGTTGCGGCTCAGTCTTCCCCTCTCCAAGAACTCCAGATCACGATAACCGATTACCAAGCAGAAAAGGTGATGCCTGGATCAACTTTCAAGGTGGAATTTACGGTTCACAAGCCCGCAGGCATGAAAGTTACTGATAGCATGCTTACCGCATATGCCTATTATTATACAGACAACAAGCCCGTGCCCGTGTATGACCGCTATTATGGAGGGGGCTTTAAAACGTTTGCTTTACCTTCTCTCGATGAGCAAGATGTGAACCAAGAATTGGTAGTAAAAATTTTGGAGAATGCACCAGTAGATCAGCTCATTTATATCGAAGTCAAGTGGCATATCGCAGATGTAAATGTGTCAATCAGCGAGAACGAAAATCGAATTACAGTAACAAGTGGAGAAAACACGTTTACAGCACCAATCGTTTATACCTCAGTGCGGGCTGATCATACTCGTTATTATGTAGTGCATGGGTTCACCAATTGGGTTGCTGTTCGAAGTGACAGGCCAGATCGTCTCTATGTGATTAACCGGATTGGAAATGTGAAGATATTGCCCAGACCGTTGGGGGTTCTCTACATCGTCGTGGCGATAGTGGGCGTGGTAATCCCCTGCGTGGTGATCGGCATTGCACTGTATTATAGGAAAAAGCTCGTTTCAAAGGAAGAGATACTTACGGGTCCAGAGTAATTCAAGTGAGACCTCGGCGGCGCTGTCCGAATAAGGATTTTGGTCGAACTTCAACATCGTAGAGTTTTTATAGTTCTGAGTGTCATTCAGAACTACGAAAAAAGGGTGGGCGCATGAGGCGGCCGTGTGAGCGAAGTTGGCGCGAAATCTTGGAGTGGGCATGGGATAATGACATTCAAGAGTTCACCCACCAAGACCTCCTACAGAGAGGCGTCGTCAGCTATCGGGGAAACGAACGGACCCGAATCAGGTCGGCCTCGTCCTCTTTGTACCGAATGTGGCGGGCCGGCTTGCTCACGCGCTTGGCTGCAGGAAAAGGGCGCCGAGCGAGCCTTTATGTCCCGATCCCCCGCGATGAATACGAGCGAAAACTCAGGCGGCTCGTGCTTATTTGAACAGTGCCAGCCCTTCAGGTCAAACCTTTAAATCAATTGTCAGAAGGGTGTTTAAGTACAAATACGAATGTTGGTGGCGGTGTTCGGGTGCAAGCCCTAATCGGAAGCGTTTGCGCGCGCAAGATCCTAGATAGCCGAGGGAATCCAACCATCGAAGTCGATGTGACGGTTCAGGACGAGGCGGGTATGGTTATTGGATCAGGCAGGGCAGCTGCCCCAAGCGGCGCGAGCAAGGGCAAATATGAGGTGATCGCGTTTCCAAAAGGCGGTGTCGGTGCGGCGATCGAGAAAGTCGAGCGAATCATTGCACCGAAGCTCGTGGGGATGGATTGCGGCGCCCAGGAGCAAATCGATGGGCTGCTTCGTGAGTTGGATGGTACGCCAAACTTGCGCAGGCTCGGCGGCAACACCACGGTTGCTATCTCGATGGCTGTGGCTAAAGCTGCGGCTTCCGTCATGAATTTGCCGCTGTACAAATACCTGGGCGGCGAGCTTGTGGACAAATTGCCATGTCCTCTAGGTAATGTATTGGGCGGCGGCGCACACGCCGGCCGCGGGGCACCAGACATCCAAGAGTTCTTAGCCGTACCCATCGGCGCGAAGAGTTTTGCGGATGCAGCTTTTGCAAATGCTCAGGTCCACCGAGAGGTCGGGAGTTTGATCGAGGCCAAGGATCGAAGTTTCACCGGAGGAAAGGGTGACGAGGGCGCATGGGCACCGAATCTCGATAACTTGGATGCATTGAACGTAGTTGTGCATGCATGCAAAAGGGTCAGCAACAAGCTGGGTTTCAAAATCAGCCCTGGACTCGATATTGCAGCGAGCAGCCTTTACAACCAAAAAAAGCGCAAATACGTGTACAAGCGCGAAGGCAAGCTTCGCAGCACCGGCGAACAGATCGACTTTGTCATCGATCTAATCAAAACGTACAAACTCCTCTATGTCGAGGACCCGTTGCACGAGGATGATTTCAAATCGTTTGCGCTGATTACTCGCAAGATTGGCAAAAAATGCCTTATATGCGGTGATGATTTGTTCGTGACAAATATCAATAGGATTCAGAGGGGTGTGAAGTCGCGGGCTGCCAACGCAGTGCTGATCAAGCCGAACCAAATAGGTACCTTAACGGATGCGCTCAAAGCGGTGGAGCTTGCAAGGGAGCACGGATACGTCCCAGTGATGTCCCATCGCTCGGGTGAGACCTCCGATTGGACAATCGCACATTTGGCGGTTGGGTTTGGGTGCCCGCTCATCAAGACGGGTGTGGTCGGTGGCGAGCGAATAGCCAAGCTTAATGAGCTCATCTGGATCGAACAGGAATTAGGTGAAACCGCGCGAATGGGGGAGTTGTCATGGAAGTGAGCGAAGCCGTTCCGGGAGTCGAGGAACTCATTGACATGGATCAGTATCTATCGAGCGGCGTTCACATAGGTACTCGGCAGAAGACGGGCGCAATGCACCCCTACATCTATCGGGTCAGGCCCGATGGGTTATACGTCTTGAATGTCCGAAAAACCGATGAGCGCATTCGGGTGGCCGGAAAATTTTTGGCGCGCTTTGAGCCCGGGCGCGTGCTCGCGGTTTCGGCACGGCAGTATGGGCAGCAGCCGGTGTTGAAATTCGGCGAGGTTACGCGCGCGGTAGCCATCGCTGGCAGATTTGTGCCTGGGACTCTAACGAATCCACGTTACGAAGGATACATGGAGCCAAGTGTGCTCATTGTAACGGATCCGATTGCGGATATACAGCCCTTGAGCGAGGCGGCTCAAATTGGCATCCCCGTGGTTGGTCTGTGCGATACGGATAATGAGACTGCGGGCATCGACCTGGTAATTCCAAGCAACAACCGAGGCCGAAAGGCGCTTGCGCTTGTTTTCTGGCTGCTGGCACGGCAAGTGTTACGCGAGCGCGGTGAGTTAGCTCCAGACCAGGAATTCGGCGTTTTGATCGAGGAGTTTGAAACTAGGCCGGAGTAGTGAGTGAGTGAGATACCCTTCGAGCTTTGAGACGATGGCAATTGTTCAGGAGCGATCCGCGCTTTTGGGGCAAATCGAAAGATGTTATACCCATCGATTGGGGCCTGGCGGCATTCCGCGGCTGAAGGTTGATGGCAAGAGAAGCATCAAAGGAGCCGTGGTGCCACATGCGGGGTATGAATATTCCGGACCGGTCGCTGCCCACGTTTTCAGCGCTTTAGCAAAAGACGGGTTTCCTGAAACATTCATCATTATAGGCGGTGACCACGTTGGGTACGATGACGCCGTGGTCACTACTGAGACTTTCGTTACTCCGTTGGGAAAGGTACCCGTAGACGTAGAGCTCGCGAAAAAAATAGCTCTCGAGGAAAACCCGGATGTGCATGCGGACGAGCATGCGATTGGGGTACAACTTCCCTTCTTGCAGCATCTGAATCCCAAGATCAAATTCGTCCCTGTGTACGTACCTTCCCGGAATATGGACAAAGCCGAGGAGGCTGGCAAAAAGATAGGCAAGGCGATCCAGGGGGCAGATATCGTGATATTGGCATCCTCCGATTTCACCCATGCAGGCCCTAGTTATGGGCAGGTGCCACCGAAAGGCTTGCGAGTGGACGAATTCGCGAGGAGACAGGATGAATTAGCGATCAAAGCTATTCTGGAGCTTTCCCCGACCAAACTTTGGAGGATAGTCAGGGAGCATGGAATATCCATGTGTGGAGTTGGGGGAGTTGTCTGCATGCTTTTTGCTCTAAAAAATGTGGCTAAATCGGCAGAACTCCTCAAGTGTACGACTTCGTACGAGATCCGTCCAGCCCCAGATGCAGTCGGGTACAGCGCGATCGTTGTAAAGTAAAAACGCATGGTGAAAAAAATTGACTCGTTCACTTCAGAAAAAGTTAACAAGAAAAGCTACGAGATGGCTTAAGACCGTCACGACTTTGGCCACCGCCCAAATTGTTGCGGAACTTTTGGTCAAAGCGATAATGGTCGCTGCTCAAGGAGGACATCCGGATTATCTGAGATACAGAGATGGGTACCTCAATCAACTAAGTTCAGAGTATAACATACCACTTGAGAACCTGAAGCAAATTGCAGAAAAAATAGAGGATGAATGTGCGCCTTGGGCAAGAGCTGCATGGAGGAAAAAACTTGGGGGCATTTGAGACGAAACCCTTGATCGTGAAATTGGGTGGCAGCGTCATAACTGATAAGCGCAGAAGGTTTGCGGTCAAGCGGGCTGCAATTCGCAGACTCAGCCGTGAGCTGGCCGCTGCTCGTGGACCACTGGTGGTGGTACATGGTGGAGGCTCCTTTGGGCATCCCTTAGCATCAAAATACGGCATTGCGGCTGGTTATAAGGAAAAAAGTCAGTTGATGGGATTTTCGTTGACTCACCGAGCAATGGAAAAACTTAACGCCCACGTTGTCGATGCGCTTCAAAAGGCCGGCATACCTGCAGTGCCCATTCAACCCTCCGCATGCACGGTAGTCAGCGATGGTCGTATCGAGTTCATGGAGCTAACATCTGTGCGTAAGATGCTGGAGCTTGGGCTCGTACCGGTTTTGTATGGCGATGCAGTATCTGATCAAGTCAAAGGTATGAGTATAGTTTCGGGAGATCAACTTGCAGTTCATCTAGCACGCGAACTCGATGCAACTCACGTGATCCTCGGCGTTGATGTCGATGGTGTGTTCATCGGAGACCCAAAAGTACGCAAAGGGGCAAAACTCGTGCGGACGATTACACCAACGAATTGGCCGGAAGTCATCAAGTCCCTTGGTGAAGTGGGTAAGTTAGATGTCACGGGTGGCATGGCGAATAAAGTCAGGGAGCTCCTCACCCTCACAGAATACGGGATAGAGGCAGAGATCGTAAATGTGACAAAACCAAATGTCTTAAGACGAGCGATACTTGGTGAGCGAGGGTTGGGCACTAGGATAACGGCAGGGTGATTTGAATGGGTAAAAAGATCGTCAATCGCAAGCTTGAACACGTCAAAATCTGCTTGAGAGAAAAAATCGAGGCCCGCTGGAAAACCACAGGCTTTGAAGGGGTCGAGCTCGTACACAACGCGCTGCCAGAGCTAAATCTGGATGACGTCGATCTGCGAGCCTCATTTTTGGACACGAAACTCGCAGCTCCGATTATGATATGCGCGATGACCGGTGGTTACCCGCAGGCGCGCAGGCTGAATCTGGCACTCGCAGCGGCAGCACAGGAATTGGGCTTAGCATTTAGCGTCGGGAGCCAGCGTGCGGCGCTTGAGGATCCCCGATTAGCGAGCACCTACAAGGTTCGCAAAGTCGCCCCAGATGTATTTTTGGTTGCCAACTTGGGCATGGCTCAACTGACACAGGGTTACAGTCCAGCCGATGCAAAGCGTGCCCTCAAGATGATCGACGCCGATGCATTGTCCATACACATGAACTTGCTGCAGGAGCTTGTACAACCAGAGGGCGAGCCACGCTATCGGGGTTGCCTTACTCGGTTTGCAAAAATCTGCTCTGCATTAGACAAACCTGTTATCGCAAAGGAAACGGGCAGCGGCGTCAGCGGGCCAGTCGCGAAGAAGTTGGTGGGCGCCGGCGCAGCAGCCATCGATGTCAGCGGGGCGGGCGGCACTTCTTGGGCCGGTGTCGAAGCGATGCGAACCAAATTGAAAGGTCATCTCGGGAAGACTTTTTGGGATTGGGGAATACCGACCGCAGTTTGCACGGCTGAAGTCGCCGAATCAGTCGATGTGCCTGTGGTCGCAAGTGGTGGTATACGTACGGGGCTTGACGCGGCAAAAGCGCTTGCACTCGGCGCCGATGTCGTGGGGATTGCCTTACCTCTTCTGAAGCCAGCGTTGCGAGGCAGGCGAGCGGTCGTTGCTTGGTTAACCGATTTCACCGATCAGTTGCGCGCGGCGATGTTCTTAACGGGCTGCGCACGCGTTGTTGAGCTCCATGAAGCCCCAATCGTGATAACCGGAATTACCCGCGATTGGTTTGTAGCGCGTGGTTTGAGCCCGGAGGCATATGCAAGGAGAGGGTGAGTATGGCGGTTGAAATCCTCCCTCTCGGAGGCCTCGGTGAGATAGGCAAAAACATGACCGCTATCGGGTTCGATGATGAATACATCGTAGTCGATATGGGCTTCAGATTGGACAGCATCCTAGCGTTCGAAGATGTAAACATCGGCGCTATGACCCGCGAGGAGCTGGTTAACATAAATGGGATACCTGATGACACCCAGCTCCGCGGACGAAAAGTTCGAGCCATCGTGCTAACTCATGGGCACCTCGACCATATCGGGGCGGTTGGAAAGTTGGCTCACGCATACGATGCACCGATTTATGGAACCCCCTTCACGATCGAGCTCACCAAGCACGTCATACGGGAGGAAAGCATGTTCGAGGTCACGAACGAACTCAGACCAGTAGCGTTGGGCGAGTCGGTTAAAGTCGGAGATCTTGAGGTGGAGTTCATCAGCGCCATCCACAGTATCCCTCAGAGTGCTTATGTTGCGATCCACGGCCCAGAAGGTGCGGTGCTTTGCGCAAGCGATTTCAAGCTCGATGGTGGGCCGGTGCTTAAAGATGTGAACGATTACGCCCGTCTCAAGCGCTTGGCGAACGATGGATTACTTGCGGCCTTGGTCGGGGCAGTTCGGGTGGATGAGCTAGGCCCAACACCTCCCGAAGCCCGCGCGCGTGAGATGCTTCAAGAGGTTCTGATGGAGGCCGTTTCGGCAAAAGGCTTGGTCTTGGTAACCACTTTTTCATCCCACATCGCACGCATAAAGGCTATCGCGGAGCTTTCGCTGGAGCTCGGTCGCATACCTATGGTCCTCGGACGTTCACTGCGCAGGTACTGTGCGATTGCGATTGAACTGGGCTTGGTGAAGTTTCCGGAGGAGCTGCGCATCCATGGGCGTCCGAATGCCGTGCGCAACCAGCTGCGGGGGGTCGAGAATTCGCGTGGTGACTACGTGCTCATAGTTACGGGACATCAGGGCGAGCCAACATCTGTGCTTTCGCGCATAGCTGACGGCCGGCTCCCGTTTAAAATTAGAGGTGGTGATGAGGTAGTGTTTTCGGCGAGTGTGATCCCAAATCCAATTAACCAATCGAACCGGGAGGTGCTAGAGGCAAAACTCGATGTCCAAGGTGCACACGTTTACAGGGATGTCCATGTCTCAGGCCACGCCGCGAAGTACGACACAGGGGAGTTCATAAAATTGGTGAAGCCGGAACACTTGATCCCCTGCCATGGGCAGTTCGAGAAGTTAGAGATCGTGGCGGATCTAGGCCGCGTACTTGGGTATCCAAATGATAGGCTGCACTTATTGCGGAACGGTCAAAGCTTGAAATTGGGTGATTAGATGGACGTGGTGAAATACCTGCAGGAATGTGCCAAGCTGGTCGAAAAGGAGATCGATAGGTGGTTCCCCCCGGGCATCGAGCCGGAGATTCTAACCAAGGCTTCAAGGCACCTGCTTGAGGCGGGTGGAAAAAGGCTGCGTCCGTGTCTAGCGCTCGTTTCGTGCGAGGCAGTTGGCGGTAGGAAAGAAGACGCTATAGAAACGGCTGCCGCCCTCGAGCTCTTGCACAATTTTACGCTTATCCACGATGACGTTATGGATCGGGACGAGTTCCGCCGAAATGTCAAGACGGTTCACACGCTCTGGGGCGAGCCCGTTGCGATCATCGCTGGGGACGCGCTTTTCGCAAAGGTTTTCGAAGCCGTGGCGGCGAATGCCAAGCGATTAGATCTACCGTCCGACCGCATGGCTGAGCTCTTCGAGACCATAAGCAAGGCGAGCTTTGAGATATGCCAAGGGCAAGCGCTGGACATGTTGTTCGAGAGACGCGAGGATGTTAGTGAAGCTGAGTACCTGCAGATGATAAGCAGCAAGACTGGGGCGCTCATAGAGGCTTCTGTCAAAATCGGTGCTTTGCTGGGCCGGGGAAAGCCGGACCAAGTAAAAGCACTTGCAGAATACGGACGGCTCATAGGAATGGCTTTTCAGATCTGCGATGATGTGCTCGGCGTGATCGGCAAGCGGGAAAAATTCGGCAAACCCATTGGCAGCGACATTCGTGAAGGGAAGCGCACGCTCTTAGTTGTACGAGCGCTGAAGGTTGCATCACCTGAAAATAAAACAACGCTACTGCAAGCACTTGGCAACCGTCGGGCATCCGAATCCGAGGTGCAAAAGGCGATCGAGGTCCTGCGACAGACCGGAGCGATCGATTACGCGATGGATAAAGCTCGCGGGTTTGTTGCTGAGGCGAAATCCAAGTTGGATGCATTACCCGATTCTGGACCAAAGCGATTTTTGCTCGAGCTTGCGGATTTCACGATCGAGCGGGAGTTTTAGGTCAA
>CAZCRN010000016.1:0-8431 GCA_964501125.1 Hadarchaeota archaeon (SeqCode)
TAGCTTTTATAAAGCGAAAATCTCGCTCATCGGGTAACGTTTAAGTGAACACGCGCAATCAACGAAGTGGAGGCATGAAATTTGGTCAAATCAGTGGTGATACTCAAGCCCGAGGTGCTCGAGGTTCGCGACTTCGATAGACCGGATGTTGCTGCAGATGCTTTACTGGTTAAAGTCAAGGCTTGCGGCGTTTGCGGGACCGACATTCACGTTTTCCATGGCCACCTAAAAGCCGCACCATTCCCGCTCATCCCAGGGCACGAGTTCTCGGGAGTGATCGAAGAGCTCGGCCCACGAGCGAACGCCTCGATGGTTGTGCATGGTGGTGAGCTCAGCGAGGGTGATGCGGTAACCGTGGTCCCCGGGCTTCCGTGCGGCAGCTGCTATTACTGCCGGAATCTGCCCGACCTCCCAAACCTCTGCACCAATCGGTTGGTCTATGGCGTCACGCGGAGCTGCAAGGACCCGCCCCACCTTTACGGCGCGTACTCGGAGCTGATCTACATCGAGCCCGGTTCCTGGGTCTACCGCCTGCCCGAGGGGATGTCTTTTGAACTCGGGGCGCTTGCAGAGCCTACCGCGGTGGCGACGCGAGCTCTCGGGCGTGCTGGAAACGTTGCCGGTTTGACCGTAGCCATTCAGGGGGCCGGACCAGTTGGGCTGCTCACGGCTGCGGCGGCCAAGGTCGCCGATGCTGAAAAAGTCATCGTTATCGATCGCGTCGAACAGCGGCTCGGCATGGCTAAAAAATTGGGGACCGATGAGGTAATCGACATGCGCGAGCTCGACACGCCCGAAAAACGTGTCAAGCGCGTGCTGGAGCTGACGCGTGGGGTTGGAGCTGACGTGGTAGTTGAGTGCACAGGGGTCCCAGCCGCGGTCCCTGAGGGCCTGGAAATGACGCGGCGTGCCGGGAAGTATGTCGAGGTTGGGCACTTTACCGATCCTGGGGCGGTCGAGATCCGCCCGCACGTGATTTGCTTCAAGGACCTGGACTTGCTTGGGAGCTGGGTTTATCCGATGGCTCAGTTCGGCCGCGCGCTCGAGGTTCTTGGCTCCGGAAAGTTTCCTTTCGTCGAACTTTTCACGCACAGATTCAAAATCGATGATGCCGCAAAGGCACTCGAAGCTTCAGAAAAGGGCGAATGCATCAAAGCCCTAATAGTTCCTTAGCGCTTTGCTAGGATTTTGACGGCTTCGATCGCGACATCTATTGCCTTATCAACGCCGGCTCGAGGATCTGCGATTACTCCAATCGGCCCCACGATCGCGAGCACCCCGCCCCCCCGCAGCCCTCCGATGCTGCAGAGGGTGTAAATGGTCGAGCACTCCATCTCGGTCGCTAGCACCCCGGAGCGGCGCCAGAGCTTCCAGCGCTCGGCCGCCTCGCGCGCGAGCGGCACGCGCCCGGGCTCCTCGGAGTAAAAGGCGTCTTTAGATATGGTCAAGCCTACCCGGTACCTGACTTTCAAGCGCTTTGCGGCCTCGACCAGCGCGTTTGTCACTTCGAGGTCCGCGACTGCCGGGTAGCATAACGGGACGTAATGAATCGAGGTCCCCTCTTCCCGCACGGCGGCATTCGCGATCACCAAGTCCCCTGTTTTTACCTTCGGGCTAACGGCTCCGGCGGTCCCAACGCGTATAAAAGTTTTTGCACCGCACCGTGCAAGCTCCTCGACTGCGATGGCCGTCGATGGGCACCCGATCCCCGTGGATGTGACAGAAATTGGAACGCCATCCACTTCACCCGTGAAAGTCCGATACTCCCGGTTAAAAGCGATCTTGCGTGCCTTGTCGAAACGCGATGCGATCAACTCGGCGCGGGCGGGATCCCCTGGCAGCAGAACGCAGGGCGCGACCTCACCCGGTTTTACGCGGATGTGATATTGCATCCCCTGCTTCGGCTTGTATGCGCGCGCCACCGGACCACCCAGTGAGCTCTGGGCGCAAATGTTTAATAGACTTTGCAAATCCAGAGAAGGCGAGGTGAAAGAATGTGCAAGGAACCAGGCGGATGCCCTGAGGAAGAGGAAGAGTGAGTTAGGCTCACCTGAAGTATTTCTGGAGGCGCTCTTGGCCGACTTCACGTAGCCTCTGCTTTACTAATTTTTTCAGTTCTCTTATCCCTTCACCCGTTTTCGCGGAAATCGGCACCACGACATCGGACCATTGGCGCCACGGGGGCGGAAGATCTAGTTTTTCGCATATCTGGTCGAGCACTTCATCACGCTCGGCTGGATAGATGCGGTCGATCTTGTTCACCACCACGATTGGACGCAGCTCGAGCTCACGAAGGAATCCAAAGAACTCGATGTCTACAGGCACTTGACCGCGTCGCTCCCAACGCTCCACGATTTGTCCAAAGGCTCGGGCATCCAGCACCTCGAGCGCGAACAAGATATTCCGTCGATTTTGCTCGAGGTAGCGGATGATCCCCGTCCTTATTCGCTCTTGAATCACTCGGCTCACGTCAGCTATGTACCCGAAGCCCGGCATGTCCACGATATCGAGCTCGCCGTGCCGGCATCGAAGCGGCTTGCGCGTGACTCCAGGGCGCCCTCCGATTCGAACGCGCTTTCCCGTTAGCTGGCGGATAACGCTCGACTTCCCCACGTTTGAGCGGCCAACTAACACGATTTCCATGTTCACACTAATTACATGTTGGCCGTTTTTACTAAGAATCTCAGGGTGGGGACTGGGGAGTCCCCACCCAAATCGCGAAATGTTAAAGTAGCAAGCTATCAGAACTCGGTGGGGTTGAAATGGCAAGCATCGCGCTTACCCACGGTACTGTCGTCACCATGAACCCGAGCCGTGAAATCATTAGAGATGGAGCCGTGGCTATCGAAGGCAATCAAATCGTTGACGTTGGGAAAACTTCCGAAATCAAATCGCGCCACAAGCTCGACGTTGAAATCGATTGTACTCACAAACTCGTCCTACCCGGCTTAATCGACTGCCACATTCATCTGGCGCAGGCTCTCCTCCGGGGGTGCGCGGACGACATGTCCCTAATCCCCTGGCTATGCGCCCGGGTCTGGCCCCTCCAAGGCTCCTACACGGCGGAAGAGGGCAAGCTCAGCGCCCAGCTCTGCTGCCTTGAGATGATAAAATCGGGCACAACGACTTTTGTGGAAAGTGGGCTGCACTCGCGCTATGGGTTCGATGGAATCGCCGAGGTCGTCGAGTCAGTGGGAATTCGGGCCGCGCTATCAAAGAAGCTGATGGATATAACGGGATACGCTGACCGGCCCGATGCGATGCCCGAGAGCATGATCGAGACGGGAGAGGCGACGATGAAAGAAACCCTAAAGATGATAGACAAATGGCATGGCAAGGCGAACAACCGAATCCACGTTTGGTTTGGCGCCCGGACCCCTGGGGCATGCACCGTGGAGTTCTACCGTGAGATCGGGGAGCAGGCTCGCAGGCACAAAACCGGTGTGACGATTCACCTTGCCGAGGTGAAGCATGACATCGATTACCTGCGCCGCGAGTTCAACATGACCCCGATGCAATTCATGGAGCACTGCGGGCTAGTGGGCGAAAACGTGATCTATGCTCATGGGGTTTGGTTCCCGAAGGAGGACTTCCCACGGCTGCACTTGAGCAAAGGCACGGTCTGCCACTGCCCGGCGAGCAACCTGAAATTAGCATCTGGGTTTGCGGATGTACGGCGGATGCTCAAGGCGGGGGTAAACGTGGCCCTCGGGTGCGATGGGGGCCCGAGCAACAATTGTTTCGACATGATACGCGAGATGAAGCTAGCCGCTATCATACATAAAGGCCGGGAGCTCGACCCTGAGATCCTGCCCGCCGAGACCATTCTGGAGATGGCGATCCTGAATGGTGCTCGCGCGACTCTCTGGCGCAGCGAGCTCGGTTCACTCGAGCCGGGGAAGCTAGCTGATGTAATCGTAGTAGATCAACGCAAACCTCACTTGGTCCCCGTGCGAAACCCGGTTTCCAACCTCGTGTACTGTGCGAATGGCTCAGACGTCGACACGGTAATAATCGACGGTAAGATTATCATGCAGGGCCGCGAGGTCAAGACGATAGACGAGGCCGAAATCATAGAAAAAGCGCAAGAGGTTGGGCTTGAAGTCGATCGGCGCATCGGTGCGGAAATAGGACCAAACTGGCCGATGAAATAATGACCCTCAAGAGTTTTTTCGAACCGGCGAGCGTCGCGGTGATCGGCGCTTCTACAAAGCCCGGAAAGTTGGGGCACGAGGTACTGCGCAACATCGTCGAGGCCGGATTCAAAGGTAAGCTCTATCCAATCAACCCAAAGGCCGATGAGATCCTAGGGCTCAAATGCTACTCATCGATAAAGGACGTGCCGGACAAAGTCGAGCTGGCAGTGATCATAGTTCCGGCAAAAATCGTTCCTTCAGTCATGGCGGATTGCGGTGCGAAAGGTGTGCCGGCTGCAATCGTGATCTCAGGTGGCTTCAGCGAAACTGGCCGGGCTGGTGAGGGGCTCGAGCATCAAATGCTCGATGCCGCAAAGCGGGCCAACATCCGGGTGATCGGACCGAACTGCCAGGGCGTCAACTCCACGGCCGTTGGTCTTTGCGCGAGTTGGCCGCTTGTAAAAACCAAGGGACCGATTTCAGTGATCTCACAGAGCGGAACGATCCTCGCCGCGCTTGGATGCTGGGCCGCTGACGAGGGAGTTGGGGTTTGCAAGCTAGTGGCACTCGGCAACAAGTGCGATGTCGATGAGACAGAGCTGTTGAGCTACTTGGCCGAGGATCCGGATACAAAGGTCATCGCTCTGTACATGGAGGGCGTCCGCGACGGTCGGAAGTTCACGGAAGTTGCCCGTGCAGCGATGCGAAAGAAACCCATACTAGTGCTGAAGGGCGGCCGAACCACTAAGGGCGCCGAAGCCGTCAAATCGCACACGCGGTCGCTGGCCGGGAAGGATGCGGTCTTCGATGGAGCATTTAAGCAAGCTGGGGTCATCCGCGTTCGCAGCGTCGAGGAACTCTACGATGCATGCAAGGGCTTAGCTTACCTACCCCAACCTAAAGGCAACAATGTTGTAATCGTGACGAGCTCTGGAGGCTCTGGCATCTTAGCGACTGACGCTTGTGAGGAACTCGGGTTAAACCTCATAGATTTGCCAGCCGATGTGTGCAGCACTTTGAAGGATAAGCTGCCACCCGAGTGCATCCTGCGCAACCCGCTCGATCTGACGGGAGGTGCGACCTCGCAGATGTACGACGATGCTCTAGCGGCCCTGACTGCAGCGGGCGACGTTCATTCAATAATCGTAATCGTAGGTGACCCTATGCCCGGGATTGCTGATACAATAAGCAAGCATTTCGGTGCAGGTAAAACAATCGTTCCGGTGATGCTGGGCGGTGGGCAGGCGGAGGTCGAGGAGCGGACGAAGTTGCAGGAACTGCGCATACCAGTTTATCCGAGTCCCACGCGTGCTGTTCAAGCGTTAGGCGTTTTAACCAGCCGCGCGAAGCTGAAAGGTTAGGGGGACGCGATTGGGAATTAAGGAAATCATAGTCGAAGATTCGCCAGGCAAACGCGTTTTGTTGATGGGCAACGAGGCGATCGCTCGAGGCGCGATCGAAGCCGGGGTTCAAGTCACGGCATCCTATCCTGGAACGCCAGCGTCTGAGATCACGGAAACGTTGGCAATTGCCGCTCCCAAACTTGGCTTCCATGCAGAGTGGTCGACGAATGAGAAAGTCGCGTTTGAAGTTGCGGCTGGGGCATCGCTCGTGGGCGTTCGCTCGCTCACCGCGATGAAAAACGCTGGGCTGAACTGGGTGATGGACATGTTCATGACGCTCGTCTACGGCGGGGTTCGCGGGGGCTTCGTGATCGCGGTTGCAGACGACCCAGATGCCCACTATTCCTCAAACGAGCAGGACACGCGGTTTGCGGCTTTCTACGGGGAGATCCCTTGCTTGGAGCCAGCCGACCAGCAAGAAGCCAAGGACATGACTCGCTATGCATTCGAACTTTCTGAGCGGCTTGAGCTTCCGGTGCTCGTTCGTTCGGTAACGCGTATTTCGCACGCATCTGGGGACGTCAAGCTGGGGCCCATATCCAAGGTGAAGCGGAAGCCCGTGTTCGACAAACACTATGAGCTCGCATACCGTTGGAATGTCTATGGGCCACCCGGACCAGTGGAAAAACACCGGTGGCTTCATTCGCGGTTGCCTCTCGCAAAAAAAGCCGTTGAAAAAGTACCTTGGAACGAGCTTGAGCTGCGGGGTCGACCGAAGCTCGGCATTATAGCATCCGGTCTAGGTTCGAGCTATGCGCGGGAAGCGGTCCGGCAGCTTGGACTGAGGGGAAAAGTTGCGTTTCTCAAACTCGGTACGCCCACGCCGTTACCAGAGCGGATGGTGACACGTCTGCTCAAAGCAGTCAAGACCGTACTAGTAGTCGAGGAAGGAGATCCGCTCGTAGAGTTGCAAGTCAAAGCCCTCGCGAAAGACGTTGCACCGAAGGTCGAAATAGCAGGTAAGCTTAGCGGCGCGTTACCTCCAGTTGGCGAGATAAACACCGACTTGGTCGCTGGGATGCTGGCAAAGCTCGCAAAAGTTAGGATGCCCAAGAAAAAGGCGCGCGAACTCGCAAAGATCAAAGTCAGCAAGCTAGTCGCGCCCCGATCGTCAACTCTTTGCGCCGGATGCCCGCACCTCGGTTCCTACTGGGCCTTGAAGCAGGCCCTGCGCAAGGTCGGCGGGCGGGTGTCAATCATCAACGGTGACATCGGATGCTACGAGCAAGGTGGATACGGTATTTTTGCGAAGGCGATCAAACCCAGCTTTGCAACCGAGTCCGTGCGATACGCGATCGAATCTCCCTACGAGACCCTCGATACGAACTACATTATGGGCGGAGGTGTTGGGCTGATGCAGGGCCAGTTCCACGCGGGTTATAAGGACGGAGCAATTTTAGCGGTCGCGGGTGACTCGACATTCTTTCATGCTTGCATCCCAGCTGTCATAAACGCGGTTTACAATAAGGCCAAAGGTCTGTTTTTAGTGATGGACAACTCTTGGACTGCTATGACCGGGCACCAGCCCCATCCTGGGACTGGGCTGACGGCTACGCGTGAGCCTGCAAAACAACTGCTAATCGAAGACATCGCCCGAGCGTGCGGAGTCGAGTTCGTCCGTGTTGTTGATTCATATGACCTAGCCGCCGCGACTGCTGCAATCGAGGACGCGCTCAAGTTCGATGGGTTCGCAATTGTGATTTCCCGGCGTATATGTGCACTCCAGGCCAGACGCGAGAAGAAATTCGTGAGCAAGCCTGTGAGCATCGACCCGGAGAAGTGCACGGGCTGCAAGCTCTGTGTTAGCTTCGGTTGCCCTGGAATCACCTTCAAACGGGGCAAGGCTGGGCTGGATCCCGTGATATGCAATGGATGCGGGATGTGCGTGCCGATTTGTCCGAGCGGCGCACTTAGGGCGGCCGAGTGACATGGTGGATCTAATCATCGCAGGGGTTGGTGGCCAGGGCAGCATCCTCGCATCACACTTGGTCGCGATGGCTGCGATTCGCGATGGTTTGCGCGTTCGGGTAGGTGAGACCTTTGGCGCCGCGATGCGTGGGGGGTCGGTCGCAAGCCACGTGCGAATAGGCAAGGAGGTCTACGCTCCGCTCGTGCCGAAGGATGGTGCGGATGTCGTGCTCGCACTCGAACCCCTCGAGGGGTTGCGCAACGTGGTTAAGTACTTGCGGAAAGGTGGGCTGTTGCTTACGAACACCAGGACATGGACCCCCGTCGATGTGAGCACGGGAAGAGCTGAATATCCAGATATGCGGACGATCGAGGAGGCAGCCAGGAAGCTGGGCGGAAAAGTCATCTCCATCGATGCTACCTCGCTAGCGCAGCAGGCTGGCAACATCCGAACCATGAACGTCGTGATGCTCGCCGCGCTCGCTGGCACCGGTAAGCTCCCGGTGTCGACCAAGTCACTGAAACAGGTCATTCGCGAGAACGTGCCACGAGGGACCGAAGAGGTCAACATGCGGGCATTCGAATTGGGCCTTAAAGCAACTCAAAAGTAATCCGCAGGTTATCTTGCGTTGAAGCGTATGTCTCATATGAGACATGTCTCAATTGAGACATCAACCACCAGCTACGGGCGGAAATATCGCTAATTCATCTCGGTGCTTCAGCTTCGTGTGAATTCCGCGAAGTTGCTGAATTCGCCGGCCGTTTAGCAAAATATTGAGATATGGCTTGAGCTCTCCCGTTCGCGGATCTAAGATCGCCTCGAGTAGGTTGGGGTGGCGCTTGCCGAGCTTGATCAATAATTTGTCCACCGTCTCGCCCTCTTCGATCGAGAATTTGATCGCCTCAGTACCCGCCTTTTCGCGCAGATCGCCGTGAAGCTTAACCACAACTTCCATTCAATCATAACCTAAGTTTTTTCGCTAC
>CAZCRN010000017.1:0-8061 GCA_964501125.1 Hadarchaeota archaeon (SeqCode)
GTCTGAGTCGCCACCTGCCCGGCCGAGTGGAACCAGTGCGTCGCTAGCCCGAAGCGAGACTTCCACTCTTCGTAGGCGACGCGGTGCAACGAGGCGCGAGAGGTGACTTTATGCTTTAAACACTTCTCGATGCAGAAGTTCACGCTTTTAGCGAACTGGTCGAGGAGGTCGCTTAACATCTCACGTTTCCGCCGCGTCAGCGGCAAGGCGACGAACCGAGCTGAACTAACGGACTGCACGTTTGACACCCTCCGCACGCTCTCACCCCTCTCGACTTTAAACGGCTTGCCCAGAGAGAGGTGACCGAAAGTATTGTTTTGTAAAAAGGTGAAACTCTAACCGACCTCGTGGTACAGTTTGATACAATTTTTGGTAGCAGTTACATCACCCAGTAAGACGGCGAAAACATGACAAAATGAATCGACTCGACGGGGAACTGGCGCATAACCTCTCGGCAGTCTCCTTGCACAATGCGGTTGATCCACTTGTCCAACATGAGTTACCCCCTGAAATTCTTCCCCTGTACCATTTTTGAGAAAGCTAAACGCACCCTGCGGCGATCCTTCGAACTTGCCGCCGCTATGACCTTGCACTCGGCGCACCAGCCGTAATCGTCGAGGATCTCGTGCCTGCCGCACTTGACGCATCTCCCGATCCACGCCTGCAACTCCTCGGACTAAGCCTCTTGCCAGTCCTCTCGTCGAACGCTCATCTCGCCACCAACTTTACCATCTTAACTTCGCCCGACCCGACCCCGCCAAGCGGACACTCGACACCGGCCTGCGCAGCATGATCGAATGCGGCCTCGACAGGTGGTTCGTCGGGTACCCTGCGACCTTTTTGAGATACTCGATGCGATCCGTGAAAAGGATCGCACTCCCGTATTTCCTCAGCCCCCGGCATCCTGGATTTTTTGATACCGCCTCAGGGAAACGGGCTTGAGGGAAACCCCGACGATTTTCCTCCCGTCGTCGAAAAGGTAGACGTCGCTCAGGTTGAACCTCCGGATGAGACGCCGGGCCGTCTCCTCTGCGCAGTCGAGCTCCCTCCCGAGCTCCAGAATGGGCACGTGTAGTCCCTTCGTCCCGCATATCGAGCTCCGAACCGCCGTGAAGAAGGTGGGAGGGTCGCTCACTCCAGCGCGCCTTCCAGCGTCTCGCGCACCCTCCCCTTGCTCTACATTGCATCGGCGTAGAGCTCGCCGGTTCTTCGCATCATCGAGGCCCGGAGGACCGGATCGATTTCCCGGGCCCCTTACTGGAGCGTGAAAATCGACGAAGCGACAGACCCGCCCCGATCGGGCATCGAGGGACAAGGGGATGTTGACTATCTGCCTCGGGTTCGTGACGATTGGGTCGATCGAGACCCCCGCAGACCGCAACTCCGCCACTATATTCTCGTTCATTCGCTCCGCGAGCCTCTCCCGCTCGCCGGGCGCCAGTGAGGCCCCGTCGAAGGGCCTCCTGAAGCTGACATGGATCCCGCCGCCCCCGGATTCGATTATGTAGTTGAGCCTGAACTCCGGTTTTTGTTCGAGCCAGCCCAGAACCGCATACAAATCGCCCCATGGATGCTCGTCGAGATCGACCACGAAGTCAGGCTGCCCGAGAAACAGATTGTCCGTCACCGCGTAGCCTGGCTTCCCTGCACGATCGCGGGGTCCGACGCGCTCCGGGGACAGCCACAGACCGACCGAATAGTATACTTGCGCGACATACTTAGAGCCCCGACAGAGCCCCCAGCTAATTCCGCGATGTTCTTTAGCCCGACTCCGTTGATAAAAGTGGATTTTTCTCTCTATCCCAGCTCGATCCGCGCGAGCGTGCTGTAGATCGGACCTTTTGGGGTCAGCTTACTCTGCTTCAGCTCGATCGCCCGTGCATGGGTCACGCCGAATTCCGCGTTGATCATACCCTCGATCAGCGTGGCGAGCTTTTCCTTGTGTCGCGCCGTTTTGACCCGTGCTATAGTTAGATGGGGGACGAAGTCGCGTTCGGGTCTGAAGCCCAGTGGTTCGAGCTCCCGGTCGAGGTTTTGTTCAATTGCGATGACGTGATCACGGCCCTCGGCCACGCCAGCCCAAACGACGCGAATGTACTTGAGGCTTGGGAAAACCCCAATTCCGCGAACGTGGATGTCAAATGGCTCGATGTTTTTTACAGCGGCACGAATCGCATCCGCGATCGCGGGGATTTTATCCTCAGGGACTTCTCCCAAGAACTTTATTGTCACGTGAATGTTCTGGGGTTCGACTAGCCTGAGCTGCGCGCCAGTTTCAATCAGCTGTTGCTGTGCGTTCACTAATTGATGCCTGGTTGCCTCATCAATATCTATGGCTATGAATGCACGTACCATTTGGAGCACCTAGCACGTGAGGTGAAACGCTGCGGCCACCTTGCGTCCAGCCTTAACTGCCTGGTTGTACATTTCGAGGGCACGGGGTGTGATATCGCTGATTATCTCGACCTTTCGCTCTGCGGCTACTCTGGCAGCTTCTCGATCGATCTCAACGCAGCCTGATTGGCCGGTCCCGACCACTACCAACTCCGGCTTTTCCCGCAGCAATAGCTCGAGCTCGGCGCGCGTGAACTCGTGATTTCGATCGCGGTGCTTGATCGACCCGTCTGCTAGTATCCAGACATCGTGAGAGTACCGCTTACCATCGATGGTGATGCTACCAAAGCTCGTCTCGTCCACTTTTACCATATTTTCACCGTACTAACCTCGTGGCTCAAATTTAACAACTTTTTGAAGATCGCGCACGCTTTCAATTATAGCATTGGGCCCGAACTTCTCTAGGAAATCCGGCCGCATCAGCCCCGTCAGGACGGCCACGGTCTTGGCCCCAAGCTCCCGGCCATCCTTTATATCGTTCCAATAATCGCCGATCACCACGCAGTCGCGGATGTCGACTCCGAGTTCATACGCTGCCCTCATGAAAATTTCCTTCTTCGAAAAGTGGTATCCCGCGCTCAGCTCTTCAGCGACATCTGCCCCAGTGACTATCGCATCTATGAACTCGATCATTCCGTACTTTGAAAGCTCTTCCTCTATTTGGACCCCCGGGGCTATGCAGCTCGTGATAACAGCGATTGGGACGCCCGCGTCGGAAACGCGCTTGAGGGCTTCTCTTGCCCCTCGGATTGGATGATCCTCGGGCACGTCGATAGTCCTGTACTTTCGCAGAAACTCCATCCAGATTTCATGCAACTTTTCCTCCCGCTTCTCAGTTTGGGGAGGAACTATCGCATCGTCAAGCGTGTCAGCGATGTACAGCTTGAGAAACTCCTGAAATTCTAAAGGTTTCGTACCACGCTTTTCAAGAACCTGATTGAGAGTAACATGAAATCGCTTGGTGGTATCGACGAGTGTGCCATCTAAGTCGAAAATAGTCGCTTTGGCTTTGATCATAATACCACTTCGCTTCAAACGCAAACTGGGTGATACACGCGGTTATAGCGTAGCTTAACATTTTCTAAACTAGGGTCGTGAAATCCTCTTTCACCGTGTTCAGCACCACATGGGTTGCAGTCCGCTCGACAAACTCGTTCGCCAGGATCTCCTTGATGAACTTGTTCAGCTCGACCCTGCTTGGAAATCGGGCGATGACAATTGCATCATATCCCCCGGTAACATCATAGACGCAACAAACCTCTTTGTACTTCTTGGTAATCGCATGCTCTACCTCAACCAAATGCCCCCCCGTGATTGTAAGACCAACCACTACGGTGAGGTCAAGCCCTACTTTTGCCGGATCGACTTTTGCGGAGAAACCTTTTATGACCCCTTCCTTTTGCATCCGCTTCACCCGGTTATAAACCGTGCCCTCTGAGATCTCGAGTTTCTTCGCGATTTCCCTAAAGGACATCCGCGCATCTTTTTCCAATTCCTCAATTATTTTCATGTCTACCTCGTCGAGCTCGGTTTTTCCCGCCTTTTCCATAAAATCACCTCATTTTTAGCCCATTTTTATGTATATATCTTTAATTATTAGTAAATTTTATATAAAATATTTATTTCTTTAATGTGAGATTTGAGGATATGGTGATAAATTGAGGAAAAAACCCGAGCGGATCATCAAAGAGGTTGAGGAAAAAGGCGTAGAGTTCGTTAGGCTCCAATTCGTGGACATCACGGGCAGGGTTAGGTCCCTGACCATCCACACTGGCCAGCTTGGCGAGGCCATAGAAGAGGGGGTGGGGTTCGATGGGTCATCCGTGCCCGGGTACGCGAAGATAGAGAAAAGCGATCTCGTTCTCATCCCAGATCTAGAAACTTTCAAAGTATTACCTTGGGAAATCGAGGGGAAGCGCGTGGCCAGAGTTTTCTGCACTGTTTGTTCACCCGATGGAACCCCCCATGGAGGTGATCCTAGAAACGTTCTCGAACGCGCGACCGCAACGGCCCGAAAAAAAGGGTATGAATTCTTCGTGGGGACCGAGATGGAATTTTACTTTTTCAAAGAAGGCAAACCACTCGACCCTGGGGGATACATAGACACGGCCCCTTACGACGCGGCCGAGGAGCTTCGAACTGAGCTCGCGCTTTCGCTCCAGAAACTCGGGTTCATCATCGAAACGATTCACCACGAGGTCAGCCGCGGTCAGAACGAGGTGGATTTCAGGTACGCCGACGCCCTCACGACTGCGGACAATGTCGTAACCTGCAGGCAGGCTCTGGAGGCTTTAGCCGGAGAAAAGGGATTGAAGGTGGACTTCAGCCCTAAACCCCAGCCGAAGCTAATGGGAAATGGTCTGCACTGCCACCACAGTCTCGCGGACCCTAAAACAGGCGAAAACTTGTTCTACGATCCAGCCTCTGAATACCGAATGTCCGAGCTCGCACGCTACTTCTTGGGTGGAGAGCTCGAACACGCCCCTGCACTCACAGCTTTTGCGGCATCCACACCGAATTCGTATAAAAGGCTAGTTCCAGGGTTCGAGGCACCCGTGTACATCTGCTGGGGAGGGGCAAACCGCTCGGTCATGGTGAGGGTTCCCGGTTACGAAATCCGAAGGGGGAGGGGGGTTCGATTGGAATTCAGGACCCCTGACCCGATTTGCAACCCATACCTGCTCTTTACGGCGATGCTCGCCGCGGGTCTCGACGGAATAAAGCGAAAACGGGACCCAGGGCCGCCGGTGAAAGAAAACGTCTACAAGTTCAGTGAGGAGAAGCTCAAACAAAAAGGGATAAGTGTCTTACCTAAGACACTCGACGAGGCGCTGGATGCACTTGAACGGGACGAGGTAATCAAGAAATCGCTCGGGGAAGTGATGTATAACAATTACCTCGAGGCAAAGCGGGAGGAGGCCCTAAAAGCCAAATAGTCAGCGCTTCAATTGCTCCTTTAGCTTTTCGACTAACTTGTATGGAACTCGCACGCTTCCGATCGAAACATCGAATCCATGACTATTCGTTCCACCCGTTACCAACAGGTTATGCTCTCGCGCCAGTCGCTTGTATCGCGATACCTCGGCGGGATCATGCTGGCTATGGTACACCTCGATTCCCCGGAGACCGTGTCTGATGAGCTCTGGCAGTAAATCCTCCCCACCGAACTTCGGGTGGGCGAGCACGGGGATGCCACCTATCCGCTGAATCATCTGAATTGCCTCGGTCGGCGATAACTCGAATTTCTTCACGTAGGCTGGTTTGCCGCTGCCGAGATATCTATCAAATGCCTCGTCTGGATTCTGTACGTAGCCGCGTTCAACCATCACCTGCGCGACGTGGGGACGTCCGATTACCCTGCCGCCCGCAGCAGCAAGCACTTCCTCATACGTGATGTCGATGCCCAATTCGCGGAGCTTGTCCACCATTTGGCGCGCGCGGCCCTTTCGGAACTCCTGGAACTCGCGGAGCCTTTTTCTGAAATGTTCGTCCTGCCAATCGATGTAATAACCTATTATGTGGATTTCGGTGCCTTCTGCCTCGGCGCTCAGCTCGACACCCGGGATGACCTCGACTCCATGTCTTTTGCTGGCTTTGAGTGCCGCATCCAAGCCATCGATGGAGTCGTGGTCCGCTATCCCTACGGCAACGAGTCCAGCTTCCTTGGCCCGCTTCACAGCTTCTTCTGAGGTGAGCCAACCGTCTGAGGCTCGCGTGTGGACATGCATGTCCGCAAATTTTTCATTTATTTTAGACCTTTTTCTGATGTGAAGTCCCCACTTCACAAAGCTCGAAGCTTTCGTCTGGTTCGGCTCTCGGCAATTATTTTTCCGCCTTTGATCACCCAGCGCCTCTCTGCTTGCTTGCGAATCGCATCTTTCGGCGAGGAGGCGTCGAGGATCACGAGATCTGCAGTTTTGCCAACCCCGATGCCATAGTCATGTTGAACGCCAATCGTCCGAGCGGCATTCGTCGTCATCATCTTGAACACGGTCTCGATCTCGGCGGGGGCGCTCAGCTGGGCTGCATGAGCAGTTATCAGGGCAACCTCGAGCATGTCCGCCCGGCCAAATGGGTAGAAAGCATCGCTCACGCAATCCTGTCCGAAGGTCACGTTGATCCCGGCCGCAAGCAATTCTTTTACGCGGGTGATCCCCCGCCGGATAGGCTGCTTATCCCCCCGACCTTGGATCACCAAATTTGTTGCTGGATTCGTTATCATGTTTAGGTTTGCCCGCTTTACTTTCTCGATGACCTTACGCGCATAATCCTCTGGATAAGCAGCGAGCGCGCATGTGTGCCCGGCAGTCACTCGGCCTTGGTAGCCCTCAGCGATGGTCTTCTCGGCTAAATACTCGAGCGAGCGAGAGTTCGGATCGTCGGTCTCGTCGACGTGCATGTCTATGTCTGCGTCGAAGTCCCTAGCGACCTCAAACGCTATGTCGATGTGGCGCTTGGTCTCGGTGTGCGTTTTTTCGTGGTGAGGCATCCCTCCCACCAAGTCGGCGCCCAGGCTCATCGCCTTGTAAAGCAGCTCCTCCGTCCCAGGGTCGCGCAGGATTCCCTCCTGGGGAAAGGCGACTATTTGGATGTCCATTAAGCGTCGATATTCTTTGCGCGTCGCCAGCAGACCCTTGAGCGGCATCAGCTTGCCAATTGTATCGACGTCGACATGGGTTCGCATCCGAGTCGTCCCATTGAGCGCAGCCATCTGAATTACCTCGCCCGCCCGTCTCTTGATGTCCGCGACCGTGTACTTGCGTTTTCGTTCCCAAGTCAGCTCGATCGCCTCCTGAAGCGTGCCAGATACATTCGGGCGCAGTTCACCAGCGATGAGTACTTTATCTAGATGAATGTGCGGGTCGATGAACGCGGGCGATGTCAACATTCCCGCCGCGTCTATCACCCTGCGTGCCCCCGCACGAATTTTTCCGATTTTTACTATCCTGCCGCCTTGGATGCCGATATCAGCCAGCTCTTTCTTGCCGACGATTCGTGCGTTTCGGATTAGCAAGTCCATTATTAGCCCCCACTTATAATTTCCAAAGTGCGAGACCGGTTACATCATCGTGCTCTCGCACAAGTTCTGGTCCGATCAATTCTTGCAGATGAAGCTCAACGGCAAATACCGTCGCATCGATCAGGTGGCCCGCCCTCGCCCGTCCGCGGGAGTCCGCGAGTACAACGTGAACGTGCGCGAACGGCTCACCCTTCTTCAACGATAGGTTTCCAATACAGCTTGCGATCTCAAGCGGCTCATCTAAGGGCGTGGTGAGGTACTCATGCTTTCTCTGGTCGTAATAACCAATGCGCGCGCGCTTTACAGCACCGACGATCGAAAATACTCCGGCTGTGATTTTTTTCTCCTTTGCAAAATCTATGATGGATTTTAACAACTCGGCATCGTGCTTTAGCCGAGCGATGAAGACCCTACCAAGTTTGTACTCCGCCGATCGCATTTGTACCCAACCACCATTCTGCCGCTTAACTTAAGATTTCCTGCGTAGACATCTCATCTAGGATTTATTTAGCGAGTTCATGCATCCCGCTCAAAAATGAAACCAAACGGCAAAATTAGCATATCTTTACGACGCCAATCCAAATGGATTCAGACGATAAACCA
Organism: Hadarchaeota archaeon (SeqCode); assembly: GCA_964501125.1. GTDB lineage: Archaea > Hadarchaeota > Hadarchaeia > Hadarchaeales > CAZCRN01 > CAZCRN01. Next base: position 8,018 of record CAZCRN010000017.1, read on the forward strand.
AGCTACCGACGGCCAAGGCCAACAAAATGGTTGAGAGCGAAATT
>CAZCRN010000018.1:0-7728 GCA_964501125.1 Hadarchaeota archaeon (SeqCode)
CTCAGCCCTCCGTGCTCCGGGCGGTCCATGGTTATCTGGATCGCGTACTTGAACGCGCTCGGCGCAAGTAACATGCTCTGCAGGATGAAGTTCTTTGGAACACCCCCACCGAGTAACACAGCTCCAGGTTTCTTAGCCTTCGATGCTAGGTCGACCATCTCGCGGACATCGAGCAGAGTATCGATGATGAACTCACGCTCCTGCGCGAATAGCCAGGCCTGAAGCCCGAGGATAGAATCTGCGAGAGCTGGTGAAAAAACAGGTACCCTGCGGTCTGCAGCTGCTTTGAGAAAGGAACCCTCATCATCAAGCCTCGTGCCGAGCTCACGCAGGAGCTTGGCCGATGACATACGTGTGTCGCCTTTCGCGACTTCGGCCAGCAGCGGTTGAATTCGGTCCTCGAAGAGCTCGAACGCGTGCTTGTGAACGTAGATATCATATATCCGGCTGAGCCCGCGCTCGCACAATTTTGCATCATCCATCAAAGGTCCACCCCGAACGTGTTCCCCGCCGAATGCCTCGATTAGGTCGTGGGTTACATTGGCCCCAGTCGCGACCAAGACATCGACCAACCCGCTGTTTATCGCATCGGTTAGCACCTTGCGAAGCCCCCCGGGGACAAGAGCACCGCCCACGCCCACGAAAACCGTTGCATTCGCCCTGATCATATCACAGTAAATATCCACAGCTTCAGCAAGTCGACCAGCGCTGAAGACCCCTGACTTCCCCATGGCATCGATGAGTTCGTCGACTTTCATTCCGGGTTTGATCTCGATGTGTTTGATCGGCTTGTGCATCAGTACTCCCGCCTTGGATATGAAACGCGGATGAGAGGCCGGGCCAGGTGCCTGCGGGCCCGTGGAGGTACCTCGAACATTCCTAACTCGATCTCCCTCGGGAGCTTCACGATTTTTGCGGCCTTCTCCGGCAGCCTCAGCTTACATCGTTTGCAGGAATAGCCCTTGCCCTTGCCCTCTGATTTCATCCGCTTACCGCACTTTGTACAAATTGGATTGATTTTTTTCAGCATCGGTGCCAGCTTCAGGATTGCGATTTTCTCGAGGTTGATGGTCAGCGGTAGCTCTGGTTTCTCTTTTACTCCACCATAAGCTCTGACTTTGTCTCCCACGATTAGTTTTTTTGCGACGTTTCTAAAGCGGCGCGTTGGCTCATATGCGGCACAGTCGATTTCGCCGGTTTTGTCCTCGATCCTGAAGATCACATGCCCTCCGGGGATCACCTTGGGCTTCTGGCAAACCGTCCCATCGACAATGACCGACCACAGAGGTTTGATGTTCCCGATTTTCGCTTCCCGAAGGTGCTCGTCAGTCCCCTGATTTGTCTTGTAGACGATCACGCGTTCGATCGGCTCGAGGGCTTTGATCAGTTCGTGTGCTTCCGCTACTGCTCTAGGGTTCTCGCCGCGAATGCCATAGAACACCGGACAAGGCGTGTGGGGTGTGATCCGGATTTCTCCAGTCGTGGGGTCGAGATTGTCAAAAGTTTGTGGAAAAGTTTTTGAGTTCATTTCGGAAACGGATTTTTCATCAATCCTGCGTGGTGTTCCCCAGTTCTCCGGCGTACGGTAGGTCACAAATTCGAAAGTCCAGTCTCGCTCCAAAGTGTTACCAATCGCCGCTAGGGCCCCGATGATGCCGCGCCCGAGCTTGAACTTGTGGACCTCTACGCCGAGTTCTTTTGCCAACCGCTCGGCCTCCTCAATCGTTGCGACATCTTGGACCACTTTTTTCGAGAACGCTTTCAACTTACGTGGAATTTTCTCGCTTTGGTAAAACACGACGCCAGGGTTTGTGGTCTCGTGATGAAGTTCAGCAAGCTCGCCGACCGTATCTAAAACAATTTTTTTAACGAGTGAAATTTGGCGCTCTTGGGCCTCAACCGTGAACGCTACGCTACAATTTCCTCGGGTCTTCAATTTCCAATTAGGGTTGAGCCTGATTAAACGCGGGAAACCCACGAGCCCGACACCACGATCCTTCAACCTATCGATAGCTACCGCTCCCACGTAGGTCGTGCACATTCCTTCTTTTGAGTCTGTGTCGTCAATGCCGACTTGCAGCAACATGTTATCACAAGAACGTTGAATGGCGGCCCATTAAATTATTGAGTCGTTCCATAGAAGTTCTGATGGTGATATGACAACCAATCCCTGGGGCAAATTCAAAAGCGATGTGATTAAAGCCCTGGAAACAGCGTTCGAAAAGCTTGGCTGGCGGGTCCCGGAAGAACTAGAGCAAACGCTCGAGGAACCTCCCGATCCATCGCTGGGCGATCTCGCAACCACGGTTTGTTTCGAGCTAGCACGCGAGCTACGCAGGGAACCCGCCGAACTCGCGCGAGAACTAGCCAAGGCTATCAAATCCACGGGCTTGATCACACGGGTCGAAGCAGCTGGCGGTTACGTGAATTTCTTCGTCGACGTGCCCAAGCTCGCCGCATCGACTCTGCTGACCATCGAGCGAGCCAACGCCGAGTATGGTCACCTACCGATTGGTCGTGGGCGGAAAGTCGTGATCGAGCACACGAGCGTGAACCCGACGAAGCCCCTTCACATCGGCCACGGACGCAACGCCGCGATTGGCGATACTATGGCACGAATCCTACGCGCGCTCGGCTACGAGGTCGAGGTCCAGAACTACATCGATGATATGGGGCTGCAAGTAGCTCAAACCCTTTGCTCCTATCTCACGGCCAAGCGAAAACCGCGGGGGAAGTTCGACCACGTGCTCGGAATGCTATATGCGGACATTCATCGGCGCTTTGAATCTCAACCGAAATTGGAAGAGCGAGTTCGGGAGATCCTGGGGCAGCTCGAGCGAGGCAAGGGAAAGCTAGCTCGCAAGGCGAGGCAGCTATCGGAGCGCTGCGTTCGCGCGAATTTGGAGACGAGCGATAGACTAGGGATTGGTTACGACGCGTTGGTTTGGGAGAGTGATATAGCACGATCAGGTATGCTTCTGGAAGCCCTACGAAGGTTGCGTAAAACTCCGTACGTTATCGAGGGGACTGGTGAGCGCGCAGGAACTTTGATCCTCAGGCTAGCGGACTTCGGAATCGAGGACAAGGTATTGGTTAGATCGGATGGTACGGCCGTCTACACCGCGCGCGATATAGCTTACCAACTCTGGAAGTTCGGACAAACCAAGGCTACCCTGCCGTTTAAGCGCCACTCGAAGCGCCCGGATGGAACTCAAACTTATACAACCGCACCGGAAGGCAGGCCGAGCCCGCGATTTGGTCGCGCGGATAAGGTTATCAACGTCATTGGGGCCGAGCAAAAGTTTCCCCAGCAAGTCGTGTTTCTGGCTCTGAAGGCCCTGGGGCTCGAGCGCGAGTACCAGAACTCCCACCACATGGCATACGAGCACGTGTGGCTACCAACGGGCCGATTCGAAGGCCGCCTCGGAACTTGGGTTGGTTACTCGGTCGATGAGGTACTCGACGAGGCGGTCAAGCGTGCGTATCGCGAGGTCGAGAAGCGAAACCCCAAGGCGAGCAAGCAATTCAAGCGTCGCGCGGCCGAGGTTGTCGGTACTGGGGCGGTGCGTTACGCGCTGGTCCAGACATCTGCCGAAAAGAAAATCGTGTTCAAGTGGGAGGAGGCGCTTAATTTCGAGCGCAACAGCGGCCCAGCTATCCAATATTCGCACGCTCGCGCTTCCAGCATCCTGCGAAAGGCTAAGCGCCGCGGGGGCAAGCACCCGCGCGACGTGTTCAAGCTGTTCGAAGAGCAACAGCTCGTTAAGCAGCTATCGAAACTACCCGAGGTCATGCGCGCTGCAGGGGAGCGGTTACAGCCTCACTTAGTGGCAATTTGGGCGGCCGAGCTAGCACTCAGGTTCAACAAGTTCTATGAAATTGCGCCGGTTATAGAGGCGGAAACTCGAGAGCTTAGGGCCGCACGCTTGAGATTGGTAAACTGTACCAGAATAGCGCTACGCAATGCTTTAAACGTGTTAGGCATCGTCGCGCCGGAGCGAATGTAACTCAAAAGCCTTTTTTGAACTCTCCACGTTCCAAGCGCCTGTACCATTCGGGTTCAACCGGCTCTGACTTATGTAACTCTTTACGCCTGGCCTCAAGCAATCGTGGCTCTTGGCCGATGAGTTCCGTAGCGGTTAGAAGCTGGTTACCAGCCCGCTTTGCCGCCTCTGCGGCGGGTTTCAGGTAACCGCGATAATCTAATGAACGCAATAAGTGATGATCCACAACGACCTGCCGCACAACTCCCGCGAGTTTGACGAGGTTGCGTTGAGCGATTTCCAAATCCTCACTTTTGACTTTGAAACCGCCAAGATAACTGGGAGGACCTCCAATTAGGACCACATCGGGCTTCTGAACTAGGATGAGTTTCAGAGGTTCATCGTACATCGGCCCTTGAACGTCGGGCGCATATACCAGGCAACACCCCGGGGTTCGAACCGTAAGCATTAGTATGTAGCCTAGCTTCGAACCAGCGGGGCCGTGATAAACGGGCTTTGAGAACTCGAGCGAGGTGGAGCCGAACTTGAAGGTCCGACCATCAGCTACCCGGATTTCCCTTGCGAGCTTGAGGTTCAGCTTTCGAAACATGTACCCGCGCTTGCGCTGGCTGAAGTTAATGTTCGCGCTGATGTCCTTCGCCAGGATGAGCTTGTCCGTGTAGAGCTCAGCCGCGAGATCGGGCGAGCTCCAGATCCAGAGCCAGTTCTCGAAGTTAGGGATGTAGTGGTCGAAATGGTAGTGGCTTATGGTCAGCAGGTCGGCATCGCGAGCAGCTTCGAGAATTGCACGCCGGCTCTCGAAAAGGGCTATGTACTCGCGCTCGTGTGGGTTCAGCCTAAATCGCGGCCCGAGGGCCGAGCCCGGGTCGATTACAAACTTGATGTCATCCGTTTCGACATAGGTCGCCATCCCCCGCACACCGAAGCTCTCGAACGCCAGCGGCAACACTCTGATTTCACCGTTTCCAATTTGCACGGGCTTCATGCGATCATGCCAGATTTACCCACGAAACGTGAACTACCCCCAGCTCGTACAGGGGGCTTCCTGCTTCAGCGACGGAGCTTGCCCAGCGACCACGGCTTGCGCCGGAACGCTGAGTAGAGGCCCCATCTCCACAGGCGTTGGTTCGGACCGTCCCAGCCCTACTTGAAGGATCCGACAAGCCGCAACGTAGCCGCGGTCGAACCCTTCGGGAATGTTTCGCGAAGTACCTCTCGGGTCTACTTCCACCACCCGCCTACCAGCTCGCTCGGCCTTGTAGGCGAGCATCTGGCGGAAGCGTCCCCAGGAGGCGTCGAGTATGCACTCCGCGAGGTTGTGGTTGCGCGCCATCCCCGCGATGTTCAGCCGTTCGATCACCATCGCGTCGTAGCCGTTCACGTAGAAGCGCGAGAGCTTGTGCAGGAAGTCGTTGCGCTGGTTCACCAACCCCTCATAAGCGCGGGCGAGTCTAACCCTCGCTCGCTCACGGTTGCGTGGCCCCTTCTGCTTCCTCGATAACTGCCTCTGCCTAACTCCTATCCGCTCAAGTGCTCGCTCGTAGAAGCGCGGGTTCTCCACCTGCCTTCCATCGGTGTCAGATAGGAAATGCTTGATCCCAACATCGATGCCAATCTCGCAACCGGTCTTTGGTAGGGGCTCTGGCCCGTCTTCGACCTGAAAGATCGCGTACCACTTTCCAGAGCGCTCGCGCTTGATGATGACTCCTTTCACCTTGCCCCTAATCTCGCGGTGGAGCTTGATGGGGATCTCGCCCACCTTTGACAGAACAAGCCTGCCATTTTCTAACTTGAATCCCGACTGGTTGAAGTTGAGGGTCTTGAACCAACCCCTGCCCTTGAAGCGAAGCCTGCCGACCTTCCCGCTCTTTCGCTTCAGCCCAGCTAGTGCGTGGATGTTAGACCAGAGCTGGTGGTTCACCATCTGCAGGACCTTTGAGTACACTTCGCTGAGTTCTGGTTTCTCATAACGTTTCAGGTCAACGATGAGTGCTTGGGTGCCCCCCCGCTTGAGCTTTACTCCTTTCTCGCGAGCGAGGTTCAGCTCGGACAGCAGCCGGTTGTACAGCCAGCGACAGAGCACGAGCTGTCGGTTCAGCGTTTTCTGTGCGGTCTTCGATGGATACAAGCGGAACTTGTAGCTGAGCATGTTATCACCTGAATTCATCCTTTCCCTTTTATACGATTTTGCGGGAGAGGTGGCCGAAAGTAATCGCGCGGAAGGGGATTTCTCGGCGGTAGAGTTAAATGTCCAGCGCCCATACCACCAACCATGCCCTCTAAATTGAAGTACATCCGAAAGCCCAAGTTCAGAAAACCCGTGTTAATAGCAGGCCTACCTGGAATCGCGCAGATAGGCAAGCTCGCGGTCGAGTACATGGCACACGAGCTGAAGGCGCAGAAGTTCGCCGAGCTTTATACCGATCAGTTCCCAGAGTGGGTGATTCGCGAGGGCGGGCTCGTCACCAACCTCAAGGTGAATTTCCATCATTGCAGGCCCAAGGGTGCGGGCAGGGATTTCATCCTAGTAACCGCCGATGCTCAGGCTGCTACCCAGACCGGGCAGTACCAGCTATCCGATGATATTTTGGACGTTGCTGTCCGCCATCGGGTCAATACACTCGTGACCATGGCGGCTTACGTGCTATCCCCGGGCGAACGCAAACGCCTCGTGGTTGGGGTTGCGGCCGATACCAAGAGCGCCGAACTCCTCCGCAGGCACGGCGTCGATATATTGGATACCGGAATGATCGTTGGGATGAACGGCCTGCTCCTCGGCTTAGCGAAGCTTCGCAAGCTCCAAGGCTTTTGCCTGCTCGGCGCTACCGAGGGCTGGCTGTTAGATGTAAAGGCCACCGAGTCTGTCTTGCGCGTCCTGAGGGAGGTTCTGAATTTCAAGCTCGATTTGACGGACTTGCACAAACACGTGCCGAGGCTTCCGAGGTTCAAACCCCCCAGGTTCAGGCTGCCGCTACCTCCGCCTCCTGAAGAAGAAGTCAGCTACATCCGGTAATAGCGCCTCATGCCAATCGCCATACACATGACCACCACAGCAAGGGCAACCGCTGCCAACAATCTTGGATCGACGGGCCAGGCCTGTTCGCCCTCGAGGGGCACCACGTTTTCCAGCGTTTGAAGCCAAGCGTTATACGTCAGGGAAGCGGCGAGATCAAGGCCTTCTTGCACGTAAGCCACGTTTTCCGTGGCTAGCCAATTATCCCATTTTTGCTGCGCGAGGTCATTATATACACGTAGCTCGCTGTAGAGGTCGAAATTATCTGTGCGAGAGGGGGTGGCCGGTGAAAGCATTCCAGCCACGGTTGATTCGAAATAGTCATGCTGATCCCGAGGTTCTCCTTCGACACAGTGTGGCAAACTCACCATGTCTTGGATGTGGTGTGCAGCAACACCCAACCAGAAACTTGCGTCCGAGTACTGCGCTTTCTGGTAGTAATCTCTTGCCTTTCTTAGAGCGCTAACAGCGTCATCGTATTTGTCTGGAAAAGTATGTGGAAAATCTCCCCACGGGTCATCGGGCGCTTTCCACCCCTCCTCTATTTTGTAGGGTACCAACAAGTCCCTGATGTTCTCAGGAAGGGTCTCATAGGCAACATCAACTATCCTCCTGTGGACCTCCCATCCCCAAGCTTGAACCTGAGGTGCGAGCGTGAGTAGCAAAACGATGGGCAGAACCCAAGCGATTTTTCTCATATGCTTAAAACTG
>CAZCRN010000019.1:0-7682 GCA_964501125.1 Hadarchaeota archaeon (SeqCode)
ATAGGACTACCTATTGTGTGACACTTCGGATATTAAATTTTGTGACAGTACTGTTGCGGATGCGGGATCAGACCCATATAAGATGAAATCCGTTTACGCTGAGCTGGATTTGGTTATCGGCATGATGATGCATTCTGCCGTTTTTGCATTTGGGAGTGAGATCCCCGTGATAAGCGTGGCCTACGACATCAAGAATCATGCCTTCATGCAATTCATTGGTCAAAGAGACAAAGTGATAGACGTTAGAGAATTAGATTCCCAGAAAATCAATGATATGGCAATGCGTACCCTCGACGATTCGAAGAACATTAAAAAGGGTTTTAGAACTCTGAAACGTGGACTGTGGGGAAGACAAGAAAACTTCCTGGCGAAAATTAGCAAATTGAGTTAGCGGTGCCAAGGCAGGCAGCGCGTTAAGTACTCGGATACAAATTCACAAATTTTTCTGTCGCGGCAGAGTCGTACGATTTGTTTTCCCTCGTAAATTTCGTAGCCCTTTGCCAGGGACTCTTTGATGTGCTTTCCGAATGCCTCCTGCTCGATCAAAGCCCGCTCCAGCACTTGCCTCGCGTTGACCAATTCCCGCTCGACCTCGAATGCTAGACGGCCGGCCTGATCGATGAATGGCCCCGTGAACTTCCGCTTTAGATGCTTTTGGATGAAGTTCCCAGCCCCGACCGTAATTGGCGGCCCGATGTGAACCCGCGTTCGAGGTAATCGCGCTATCGCAAGTTCCAGCAGGATCAACGATCGACCATCGGAGCACACATCGCTTCGGAGCACATCAAACCCTGCCCCGGCAAGCCGCGTTATGAGTGCTCGCTCGGTCTTGCGCAGCTGAGGGTACAATATATCGGGAACGACTTCAGGCGATTTGAACACCACGCAGAACAGGGTTGTCCCACGTTGTTTCATGAGGCTGATCATCTGCCGCGCGCTAAGTCTGCATACCGGCTTCGGGAAGAAGAACCTGAGATCGGGTTCCTCTAGGAAATCTTGGCAGGCCCGGACGAAAATCGCGAAGTTTTGGATCGAAACGGCGGCTGCGACATTTCGATTCGGGTCAACGGGGTCGATGAAAATCAGTGGCTGCTTGGCGAACAGGGCCCGTGCCTCACCAGGGTCTGGATAGTCACCTTTCGGATCGATTACTGTACTTGGCCTCCACTTACTTGCAGCTGTAACCACGTCTCTGAACGATCGATGATGTAAGACTAAAAGCTCGCAGAGGTATCCCGAAAAGCCCTGAACTTTTAGCTCGGCCCCGTATGCGCCAACGCCGGTCATGAACTGTTTGAGTAAAAGCACCTCATCTGCAAGCTCCGGCGTCATCTGCCTCTGGATGTAGGCGTTATGGTGAGGGGAGCGGTCGACCGCGCTTCGGATTTTTTTTGGATCCGCGACATCGTAACAGGGCACTAGGTCCACCTCGAACCCGCCCACGCAGGTCGTGACGTAAGGGTGCTCAGCGAATAACTCCTTTCGACGCTTGCCCGCTACTTGGCGTGCAACAGCTAGTCCCTGCTTTTCAAGCTCCTCGCGCGGAAGCTCTTCGGGAAGGAAGATGAAGATATCTATGTCGCGCTCTTGGCGCAACCAAGTCCCGCGAGCGGCCGAGCCGACCAACACACCTCGCCCAAGAACTTTCAGTTGAGCGCAGACTTGGTTCACGCGCTTGAGCAATTTGGAAGTGATTCGGTCCAGTCGCTTTCGATCAGCCGGTCTGGGTCGAACGCGCTTTAGGACTTCGCTACAGATATCTTCCATTCCACTCGCCGATGGTTGTTTTCTGCCAAGCATTAAAGGATTAGTGTTTGAGTTCAAACTTAACCAGCGCAGATCGGGACCATCAAAACGTTTCAATAGATTCTCTAGTTCATCTGGCCCTTAGTGGAAATCTCAACGTTGTGCTATTAACTTCACGCCCTTCAATTTTCCTAAGTGTTCATCGCTCGTCACGATACGCGCTTTGTGGCGTTCTGCGCTCGCCAGTATCATAGCGTCAGCCATCGATAACTCGTGCTTTATACTCAAGTCGGCCGCCGCGAATGCGAGTTCTTCATCGATGTGCACGATAGTCGTGTGGGCTTTGATGCGGGCACATGCTTCGAGCGCTCGTTTTTCATCAAGTTCCTGAACCACCCGTTTGTATACCTCGTATAGCACGATCGTTGGGGTGACGTGGGTACTCTTGTCCGCGTTAATGATGTATGGTTGATATTTGTCCGCTAAAGCGCCTTTGGTGAAATACTCGATCCATCCGCAGGAATCAACCAAAACGTTCAATCTCATCCCTCATCCCTTTCGTCGAGATTCGCTTTTCCAGAAATCCCTTTGCACTTTTCAGATTCCCGACCCTTACCAAGTAAATCACGTCGCCTTTCTGAAGTACCACCAGGCGCTCGCCTGGTTTGATCCCCACGCGCTCCCGAATCTCTTGAGGGATGACCACCTGAAACTTTGGGGATACTGTTACGGTATCCATGCCATTACCGTAAAACGATTTATCTATCGATGTATTTAAGGTTTTATCCCTAAGCGTGCGCGTCGCTCCCTGATTGACTGCCACGTTTTCACCCGCCGCGGCTTTGGTCGGAGGTTCTTTATAAAGAGAAAATGGGCAGTGCACGGCCGTGAACAAAAAACGGTCGCTACAAGTGCCAATAGCTACTCAATCTCCGCTTAGCCTCCTCGACCACATCCACCTTTCCACGCGGAGGGAGCAAGGAAACCTTCTTGCCAGTCAAAACATCGACTATTCTAACCGTTGCTTTCGCTAGTGCTTCTGTTGCATATCCCCCCTCGAGCACTAGGAGTACTCGCCCCTTACAGAGCTTTTCAGCCTGCTGCATAACGAATCCAGTTAGCTGCCCGTAAACCGTCTCCGATAGCTGCAGCCCAGTTAGCGGGTCATCGGCGAGTGCGTCCATTCCAGCCGAGACCGCGATGAGCTCGGGTTTGAAGGCCTCGGTAAGTGGCACGAATAGTTCCAGCATCGCACTCAGATACTCAGCGTCCGAGCTTCCAGGTGGCAATGGTACATTGACGTTATAGCCCTCACCCTTGCCAGATCCGACCTCCTCCACGAATCCGGTTCCTGGATAGAGCGTGCGCCCATCTTGATGAATGGACATGTAGAGTACGCTCGGGTCTTCGTAAAATATGTCTTGGGTGCCGTTGCCGTGATGGGCGTCCCAATCGAGCACAAATACTCGCTTAAGCTTGAACTCGCGCTTGAGCCACTCGACCACGATCGCTAAGTTATTAAAATAGCAGAACCCACCGCCGCTGGCTCGTCCGGCGTGATGTCCGGGAGGCCTGATCAACGCGAATGCATTCGACACTTCACCCGCCATGGTTGCTCGACCTGCCGCGATCGTGCCCCCAGCCGCGAGCAGCGCGAGCTCGAAAGTGTTCGCGTGGACGGGCGTATCAACATCTAGCGGTTTTTCGAGTTTGCTGAGCCGCTCGATGAGCGCGATGTACTCGGAATCGTGTGTGAGTTCGATGTCTGCACGTGTAGACGGAGTTGGTTTAACTACCCGCACCTTTGAAGATGACCAGTGACCGGCCCGCTTGAGCGCGTCGACTACGGCCTTGAGACGCTCGGGTCGTTCGGGGTACCCGCGGCCCGGCTTGTGCTCGAGATACTTATCTGAATATACGAGCCCGGTGACCATCCCTATCACTTCTCCGCGAGGCGGGCTTCCTTTACTAAAAGGTAACCGCTGTCAACCCGCCAAATCCGCTCCACTTCCACCAATTCAATCCGCTTTTTGAAAAACGGGGCATCTAAGACGAGGGTTTCATACTCGCCGCCCTCTGCCGAAATATTGATTTTGAATTTTTCATGAAGTTTTTTTAAATCCTCGATACATTCCTCATCGATTTTTCTACCCAACCAACTCTCGTTGAACCCCTCGGCTGCAACACTCGTGATGAGAATCTCAAAACCCGCGTGGATCAGCTCCCGCAGCAGCTCGGCTGGTTCCCTGCCCCAGAGAGGCGTCACTGATTTCAAGCCGAGTTCTCTACAAATCCCATCGATACGATTTTTCTGATAAGTCGATGCTATCGCCCCGCTCACCACACCCTCGACTTCAAGCCCCTCTAGCACCCGCTTGAGATCTTCGAGCTCCTCTTCCTTGATCCCACTCGTTTCGGCTTTAGTTAGCGGTATGTCAACACATTCAGCGAACAGATCGACCAGCCGAATATTCGGGAAGTGGAACATCCAGGAGTCCTCCCGCCTCGGGATTATCGCAACTATTTTCGCGACCTCGTGGCCTTTTTTGAGCGCAAGCCATAATGCATATACGCTGTCTTTGCCTCCGGAACAGAGAGCAGCTAATTTCATAACATCGCCAGTTATGTTATAGGCACACGAAAATAAGGTCGATGCCATGAGGTTAGGACTTTCCACCCTACTGTTCGTAAAAAGCACGATCGAGGACGCCGTTAAAGCCACGGCAGAACTCGGGGCCGAGTACATCGAAGTGATTTATGACATGCCCCACTTTCCACCGGGGTTCGACCCGAGAGCTTTGCACAGGCTCAAGCGTGTAATAGACTCGCATGGGCTGGGAGTCTCCGTTCACGGGAGCTTCTGGGACTTGAACGCGGTCAGTCACTATCCATCGCTGAGGCAACTAGTGATCGATCAGACCAAGCATGCGATAGAAGCATGCCAAATCTTGGAAGGTGAAGTAGTATCGGTTCATCCGGGCTTCTGTCACTTCAAGGAGGTCGAGGCGCTTCTCGAAGAAGCAAAAAATTTTTACAACAAGTTCGTTGCTGAGTGCCAGCCGTATGCACAGGAGCGCGGAGTGAGATTTGCGATCGAGAACACAGCTACCCGAGCCTCCTGCCCTTACTCGGTAGACGAGCTTGAAGTGCTGATGGAAAACTTCGAGGGGCTCGGGCTAACGCTAGACGTCGCCCATGCGTATCTCGCGGCGCGGAGGCAAGACAAGCCTAAGCCCGAGGGCGAAGTCGTCGGGATGATCCGAAGGTTCAAGGATGAACTTTCAGCCATTCACCTTCATGACAACCACGGTCACTGGGACGAGCACTTACCCCCGGGGGAGGGCGAGATAGATTTCAAGCCAATAGTCGGCGCCTTAAGAGAAATCGGTTACCGTGGGCCGCTCATCGTGGAGCTCTGGAACCCCGAAAACCCGCGCGAGGCAGGACACAGTGGCTTGAATTACATTAAAAAATTGCTCGAATAATCAAAGCCCTAGACCTGAAAGTACGACATCCTTTAACCCAGCGAAGTAAAGGATACAAGGCTTAACCCAGCGAAGTAAAGGATACAAGGCACCATGATTACTCCCATACAGTGCGTTCGTCTGACCCCAACTGCGGCAGGCAGCAATCCAATTGCGGTAGCTGTCGCAAGTACAAGCAGACCCATCAAATCCGTGTAATAAAATGTGAGCCCAACCATCCCGATGATCACCGCAGCACACATCGCCCGGTAGGGTAGTCGCCATATGTGCTCGGCCGCCAGACGCCCGAGCCGTAGGTGCAGCACCGTCGCAAGTCCGCCAGCGATCAGAGACACGCTGACCAAGAACATCAGCTCCGGGAGCCCAACCTCCATTAGCTGTCCGACCGCCACAGCCGCCCCGCTGCGAGGCCTAGCGATCACATAGAGTGCAACGAACGAAAGTAGTGCCTTTGCCGTGTTTACCCCGCTGACCGCCACCAGAAACTCACGGATCCCGCCTGAACGCGTCGCAAGCTGCGCCAAAACCGTGCCCTGCGAGGGGCCGATCCCAGGGATGATGCCAGTCAGAATTCCAGCCCCGGACCCGGCACAGATGGCCTTTGCGCTCGCCCCAACCTCCAGTTTTTCTTCACCATCGAACCTTTGCTTCGGTAGGCGGCTTTTGCTCATGACTCCCATCAACAGTACACTCACCCCGAAGAGCCCCGAGAGCAGTGGAAGAAGCGCTGCATTGCTTGGCAGGATGCCCGTGTCGAGCGTAAGTATACCCAAAAGACCGGAAAGCAAGAAGACTGCCACGGCCCAGACGATTGCTTGCCCGCGCCGCTCGAGCGCAACCATGATTGCGATGATCCCAAGCAACAACCAATGCATTCGCGGCCTGACCACCTCGTACGCGGGCCCGACCGTAAAGAGCATGGGAACGAGCAGCGCAGCGCTTAACATCAGCGCCCCAAGGGAGCCGAGTGCAGTTAGCTTGATGGCCTCATATCCGCGCCCCTCGAGCACGAGACGGTGCGCAGGTAGGACAGACAGAGCGGTTCCCTCTTCGGGCACACCCAGGAAGGTCGAAGGGATATAACAAATGAACGTGTGGGTGGTCATCATCGCGACGATTAGCGCAACCGCGTACATGGGCTCGAGCGTTGCGCCAGCTGCAAGACCGACGAGCATAGGCGTTAGGTTGTTAACGTGGATGCCTGGCACCATGCCCGTGAAGGCGCCTAGGCCGATGCCGAGCACCACGTAGGCCAGTACATCGAGCATCACGCGGCCTCTAGTACTCGAATGTGGGCCGGATCAGTCAGCCTTAGCTCGAGCTCATCGTTGTAAAGCTGCAGGTACCCCGCGACTCGTACGACATACCCGACATGTACATCTGGGAACCCGTTGCGAACCACGGAGGCCGGGACGAACACGGGTAGCTGGCTGCCGTCTTCGCGCAGGGTCAGGATCAGGCTTCCAGTCCCCACGATCTCGCGTTCGACGATCGGCGCTTGGATTTTCACGAGGTCCCCTAAGTTATCCTTGCCGATAGCCGGAAGTCGTGCGGTCGAAGTGTGAACTACGCGCAGGTCGCTGGCTTTGTTTGGTACGATTTGAAGTTCATCGCGATACTTCCCGACTTCACCAGTGACTTGGACCACATCGAGCAGCTCGATCGGCTCCGAGAGCTTTGAGTAAACCCGGGCAAACACTGGAACCGATATCACGCCGCCGGACTCGTCCTTGAGTTTCAAGAATAGATGCCCATCTCGGTGCTCGCGGAGCCCGATGACTTCGCCTGTGACCATGACCATAGTGCCGACGAAATCATCGTTCAGCTTGGCGATCGGAGTCACCGTTGGACGCAGCTGCGCAGCGGTGACATACAAGGACACCAAACCCGTCAGCGAACAAAGCAGGCCCAACTTCGTAATCGTTCTTTCCTTCATTCCTCCCGCCGCGGCTTTGGTCGGAGGTCCTTTATAAATCGAAAACAACGTCACTTAAGATGGGAACTGCTTGCGCGGGTTTCTGATAATCGCGTTAGTTGTGTTTGTGTTTGCCGTTCAGCCATTGGTGAGCGCCACGGAGCCAAGCAAGTCCGCTGTTTACACCGTTACCGCGAATTACGAGGTGACGAACGAGGGGCCGGGTACGGTTTCTAAAGTTGACGTTTACATTCGCCTCTATAAGGACATGCTAAGCCAGAGCGTGTTGAGTGAAGAAATGACTGTTGATGGCCAGTCTCAAGTGATGAATGTAGAAACGGATGCCGAAAATAATCGGACAGTTCATGTAACGCTGTACAACTTCCCCCCAAGGAGCAGCAAAGTTATCACTTTAACACAGAAAGTTCGAGCTGGATACTTCTCTCCCCAATTCGATCCAAATACCGTGGGAAACACAACCCCCCTGAACTCGTCGAATATACCGAACCCGGAGATATGTGGGAGAGTGATGCGGC
>CAZCRN010000020.1:0-6696 GCA_964501125.1 Hadarchaeota archaeon (SeqCode)
CCTGATGAATTCCCAAGAGCTCGCGACGGTCGTGGATAACAAGATAAATGTCGTGATTTGCGTTTTTAACAATCGGTATCTCGGGATGGTCAAGCAATGGCAAGATCTGTTTTTCAAAAAGCGCCGCTCGGCCGTTTACCTAGGCGAAACGCCGGATTTCGTCAAGCTCGCGGAGGCTTATGGGGCATGGGGTGATCGCGCCACGAGGCCTGGAGAGGTGGCCCCGAAGTTGCGAGAGGCCCTGCGATGTGGCAAACCTGCAGTGCTGGATATAATCATCGACCCCGAGGAGCACGTTCTGCCCATGGTGCCGGCCGGGGGACGGATCGATCGGATGTTGACTTGAGGTGAAGCGAATGGAAACGCGAATATTCTCCATCCTCTGCGAAAACGAGCCCGGGGTGATGATGAGGGTCTCACGCAGCTTCACGCGTCGTCAGATAAACATCGATTCAATCACGGTTGGAGTCGAGCCGAGCGGTTTGGCCCGGATGATTTTCATGTTCAAGGCCGACGACCATCTGGCAGAGCTCATGCGGAGGATAATCGCACGCATGACCCCTATTGTAGACGTCGAGGTGCTCGATCCGAAGCGAAGCATAGTTCGCGAGGTTGCACTGCTCAAGACGCGGCGATTGAGTGAGAAGATCATGTGGGAAACCCTGAATCGGATAGAGAAGGTTGGAGGCAGGGTGCTCGAGGTCAAGGACAACGCCCTGGTTGCCGAGATATACGGTGACCACGAACGCATCGAAGAGATCCTAAAGGAGCTTGGTCCAAACATCCTGCGAGAGGTAGCCCGCTCGGGACAAGTGCTGATTTCGCGAGAGTAGCCATCGATATCGTTATAGGCAATCTTTGCCATTTATTTCGAGGTGATCGATTTGGCAAAAATATACTACGATAAAGATGCCGATCTAAATCCACTCAAGGACAAGACCATCGCCATTATCGGCTACGGCAATCAAGGGAACGCACAATCGAACAACCTACGGGATTCCGGCTGTGAGGTCATCGTGGGCAACGTCAAGGACGATCCATTCTGGCGGCAGGCGGTCGCCGATGGCTTCGAAGTGATGGAGATCCCAGAGGCGGCAAAACGCGGCGACATCGTGCACATGCTGATCCCAGATGAGGTCCAGGCGCAGGTTTATCGTGAGCACATTGCCCCGGCCATGAGGACTGGAAAGGTGCTTTGCTTCAGCCATGGTTTCAACATCCACTTCAAGCAGATCGTGCCCCCGAAGGACGTCGATGTCATCATGATCGCTCCGAAGGCCCCGGGGGCGATCTTGCGACGGATGTACCAAGAAGGCTCGGGAACCCCTGGCCTGCTTGCGGTCGCGCAGGACTATAGCGGTCAAGCGAAACAAATCGCTCTAGCGATGGCGAAGGGGGTCGGGTTGACGCGCATCGGAGTCGTGGAGACCACTTTCAAGGAGGAAGTCGAAACTGATCTATTTGGAGAACAGGTCGTGCTTGTCGGCGGCGTTTCCGAGCTAATGAAGGCTGCATTCGAGACCTTGGTTGAGGCGGGATACCAGCCCGAGATCGCGTATTTCGAGTGCCTAAATGAGCTCAAGCTCATCGTCGACCTCGTTTACGAGCACGGTATCGAAGGCATGATGGCGGCGGTCAGCAATACTGCCGAGTACGGTGGTCGGACGCGAGGCAAGTGGGTGATCGACGAGCGAGTGCGTGAGACGATGAAAAAAATCCTCGCAGATGTTCAGAGTGGCAAATTCGCGAAAGAGTGGGTTGCGGAGCATCAAGCGAAGATTCCAAATTTACGAAAGATGCGCGAGGAAGCCAAGGGGCACCTCACCGAGCGAGTCGGGCGCGAGCTGCGCAAATGGGCAGGCATCGAGAAGTAATGCTATTATAGAGCCGCCGCGAAAGCCTTTGGGGTGGGCCAGTGAAACTGCGAAGCCGAGAGCTCAAATTCGGTCTGGAAGCTCTGCCTAAGCGTGCTCTTTTGAAAGCCGATGGTTTGACAGATGATGACATCAAGCGGCGCAGGATTGACTTACTGGTATCTAAGGCGGAGGTTAAATCGCGTTTCCAGCGGCTGAAATTGCCGAAGCCTAGAGTCCAAAAGGGTTATTTGGCGTTGTATTCGCGCATCGTTGGTTCGGCGGCTCAGGGCGCTATCTGCCAGTGATGATATGCCGATGACCATGGCCGAGAAAATCCTAGCCCGTGCGGCGGGACGTAAGCAGGTCAGCCCTGGTGAAATCGTAGAAGCAAAAATCGATGTGGCGATGGTTCACGATATCACCGGTCCGATGGTCATCGAGGGGCTCAGAGAGATAGGTGCCAAGAAAGTTTGGGATCCAAAGCGCATCGTCGTTGTGTTCGATCACCAAGTACCAGCCGACTCGATCGATGCTGCACGGAATCACATCATGATGCGCGAGTTCGTGACCGAGCAGGGTATCACCAATTTCTACGATGTTTTTGAAGGCATTTGCCATCAGGTCCTGCCGGAAAAAGGTTTTGCGTTACCCGGGCGTTTAATCGTCGGTGCGGATTCCCATACCACCACTTATGGCGCGTTTGGGTGTTTTGCAACCGGCATCGGCTCAACCGATATGGTGGCGGTGTTTGCCACGGGCAAGCTTTGGTTCCGCGTGCCCGAGAGCATGCGAGTTGTTATCGAAGGTGAATTACCGAAGCGCGTTGCGGCAAAAGATCTGATCTTACGGATCATCGGTGACCTGGGTTCGGACGGTGCGAATTACCGTGCGGTAGAGTTCGTTGGGTCAGGGATGCGCAACATCGACGTGGCCGGACGAATGACTATGTGCAACATGGCGGTCGAGATGGGTGCGAAGACCGCAATAGTCCCACCGGATGGCAAAACTAGACGGTATCTCGCGGGCCGGGCCAGGGGAGGCATCAAACCTCTACGCAGCGATCGTGATGCCACTTATCTTGAGACCCACACTTACGATGTTTCTAGGCTCGAGCCCCAAGTAGCTTGCCCCCATAGCGTAGACAACGTTCGACCGGTCGCGGACGTCGAAGGTGTGGGAGTCGACCAGGCTTTTTTGGGTACTTGTACAAACGGCAGGCTCGAGGATCTCGTCGAGGCCGCGAGGATTCTGAAGGGCAAGCGCATCGACAGGCGAGTGAGGATGTTGGTTGTACCCGCATCGCGAGAGGTATACTTAGAGGCGCTCAAGCGGGGCATTCTCAAAATATTCGTCGAGGCCGGGGCTTTGGTGGAGGCCCCTTGTTGTGCGGCTTGTATGGGGGCGCACGTTGGAGTCCTCGGTCCCGGTGAGGTCTGCATTTCGTCTTCGAATCGCAACTTCCGCGGCAGACAGGGCAGCCCAAAGGCAAAGATTTACTTGGCATCGCCCGCAACCGTTGCGGCATCAACTCTAAAAGGGGCTATAACCGATCCGAGGTGTGTGTAAATGCCGCGGGCCTGGGTTTTCGGCGATGATGTCTCAACCGATTCGATAATCGCCGGTTGCTATTTGATAAAGCGCGACCCGCGTGAGCTCTCCAAGCACGTGATGGAGGATATCGATTCGCGATTTGCCGCAAAAGTTCGTAGGGGCGATGTCGTCGTTGCTGGTCGCAATTTTGGTTGCGGTTCGAGTCGTGAGCATGCACCCATCGCTTTGAAGGCAGCAGGGGTCTCGGCGATCGTTGCAGAATCGTTTGCCCGGATTTTTTACCGCAATTCTATCAATCAGGGCTTACCAGCGCTGGTTTGCCCGGGTGTGCGCAGGGGTTTCAAATCGGGGGATGGGATCAGAATCGATTTAGAGAAAGGCATCATCCGCAATACGACGACGGGGAAAGTTTTCAAAGCCGAGCCGTTGCCTGATTTCATGCTCGCCATAATTCGCGCCGGTGGGTTGCTGGCGCATCTCAAGCGGGGCAAGCGCTACTAGGCTATGACCATCAAAGAGAACATTCCCGTGAATATGAAGAAAACCATGGACGCTGGCACCAGAAGCCATCGATGCACCGCGCGCGCCCTCCTCACGTATGGCAGCATCCCTTTCGAGCCTTTCGTCCTCATGCACCAAAGCAACACCGACGATGATATCAAGGTGATCCATGAAACGATGGAAATCGCCACACCGATGTTCGTGTAGGCCGGAACTGGGTATCGGGACTTGCGAAAGCTCCGGGGTCCACGTAGCTGCGAAAGAGGAACGGCAGGGTTATCAAACCGAAGAATGTTGCAGCCATGAACCAGAATTTCACCCACCAAGTTACACCCACCCGCGGTCGCACTTCCTTGATGATGTTCTCCATCTCGCGCAGCACATGGATTCGAAAGACCACAATGAACATCAGGGGGCCGGCCAGGTTCCAAGAAGCGATGAACCACCGCCACTGTCCAAGTTGTTTTGGGTAGCTCGGGAGTTCTGGCAAAAGGGCGAATACGAGCGTGAGGAGGAAGCAAAGGATCAACACCCCGATCGCGAAGTATGATAATTTGTTAGCCAATCTAAATTTTTGAGCCGGATCCATTTGGTCACCAGATTATTACCACGCCAATTTCTGAAGCGTTTGGGTTTAATAACGATAAGGATAACTTGCTCTCGAATCGTTGGACGCTGGGGGATGGTGCATGAAGCATAAAATCGCTGTGATCCCTGGAGATGGAATAGGCCCAGAGGTCATTCGCGAAGGCGTGAAGGTGCTGAAAGCGGTCGAGGAGGTCACGCCGGGCCTTGAGCTCGAGTTTGTAAATTTCCCATATGGTTCGGAGCACTACCTCAAGACCAAGGAGCTGATACCACAGGATGGCCTAGATCAGCTGGCACGGATGGACGCTATTTACTTGGGAGCGCTGGGTGACCCGAGGGTGCCAACGGGAATCCTGGAACAGGGAATCCTCTTGAAGCTGCGATTCTACTTTGAACAGTACATCAACCTGCGTCCGGTCAAGCTTTATCCCGGAGTCCCTTGTCCCTTAAAGGACAAGCGCCCAGAGGATGTGGACTTCTACGTGGTGCGCGAAAACACCGAGGATTTTTATGTTGGCATAGGTGGTCGCTGCGAGGGAAGGTCGAAAGAAGAGCTAGAGGTCGTTCGCTCGATTTACGATGTCAAGTTTGGCTTGGATATCGATGCCAAGCGCGATGAGGTAGCGTACCAAATCGGCGTCGTGAGTCGAAAGGGTGCGGAGCGGGCTATCCGCTATGCATTCGAGCTGGCGAAACGAAAGGGGAAGCGACGCGTGACTTCGGTCGATAAAGCGAATGTCCTGACGCATGTCTACAGCTTGTGGCGTGAGGTATTCGAGCAAGTGGCGAAGGATTATCCCGACATCGAGACCGAATTCTCGTTTGTCGATGCGGTCGCGATGTGGTTCGTTAAGAATCCGGAGTGGTACCAAGTAGTTGTGACGCCCAACATGTTTGGTGATATTCTCACAGATTTGGGGGCCATGATTCAGGGAGGTATGGGTCTCGCCCCTGGGGGCAATATAAATCCTGAAGGCATCAGCATGTTCGAACCCATTCACGGCTCTGCGCCAAAACACGCTGGTAAGAATCGGGCGAACCCGTTGGCTACAATTTTGGCAGGTCAAATGATGCTCGATCATTTGGGTGAGGCTGAAGCGGCAAACAAAATCGAGCGAGCGGTGGCCGAAGTCTTGCGAGAAGGCAAGGTCAGGACCTACGATTTGGGCGGTAAATCCGGAACCTCGGATGTCGGCGATGCTGTCGCTGAAAAAATAAAAATAGTCTAAACTAAGCGATTTGCAGTCACGAACTCTGCAAGATTCCACTTTTATGCAACTATTATGGATGTCTCCGTGCTGCGGACTCCCTCGACCGTCTGAATCTTTTTCACGACCGTTTCGCCCAAGGCCTTCAGGTCGGCAGCTTCTACCTTCGCCACCACATCGAACCTTCCAGTGGTCGCGTACGCTTCCTTGACTCCTTCTATTCCCTTGACCGCATTTGCTACATCGAGAGACTTCCCAGGGCCTACACGGATGAACACCAATACCTCCATTTCCAGCCTCCTACAGTTCTGTCTCGCAAATTTGATTTAACCTACATCCAATTAAAACCCTACTGATAGAAATTTCAAAAATTGCATGATGTGGTTTAGCCGTTTTCTGAAACGAGGCGTATACGGTCGTTAAAATTAAAGCAAAAATTTAATCGGGTTTCATCACACCATAAAGTGGGGCCCATAGCTCAGCGGTAGAGCGCCGCCTTCGCATGCGCGACCGGAATAGGCGGAGGTCGCGGGTCCGAATCCCGCTGGGTCCACCACTTATTCTTCCCATTTGAAAAGCCACAACCCGATCGCAAGTACAGCGATGGCGAAACCTAAAAGCACGAGCACAGGCGATGCAATCGCAAGCAGACCCTCACCGCGCATAATGACGCCACGGAAAGCATTCATGGCATGTGTGGTCGGCAATGCGTGTGCAATGGTCTGCAGATACTGGGGCATTATCTCTATAGGCCACCAAATCCCGCCCAGAGCGCACATTGGGAGAGTTACCCCCATGACCGCTCCCACGGCTGCATCGGGCGATCGCACGAAATTCGATACGAGGGCCCCAGACCCACGCTGAAGAGTGCCACTAAAATGCCGATTAACGCTACGAGAAGCATGCTGCCTTGGATGCCCATGCCAAACACAAAAATCCCTACTCCAAAAAACACGGCAAGTTGCATGCAACTTATGAGGAGGCCAATTAGT
>CAZCRN010000020.1:6706-7489 GCA_964501125.1 Hadarchaeota archaeon (SeqCode)
GGCATCATCTCCACTGGCCACCAAAGCCCACCCAGAGCGCACATCGGGAGAGTTATCCCCAAGACTGCCCCCTCGGCGGCATTGGGCGATCGCGCGAAATTTGACACGAGGAGTCCTAGACCCACGCTGAAGAGTGCTACTAAAACGCCGATTAACGCTACGAGAAGCATGCTACCCTGAATGCCCATACCAAATACAAAAATCCCCACCCCAAAAAACACGGCAAGTTGCATGCAACTTATGAGAAGACCGATTAGTAAGATCCCTCCCACAAAGCTCGCACGACCGATTGGAGCCAATAAGTTGCGCTTAAACGTACCGAGGTCACGTTCGCGAACGATGCGACTGGCCCCGCCAATGCCGCCGTTGAATAAGACGAACATTATCCCCATCCCAGGCACGACGAACTGAAAAATATCGTACTCTTTACCGCGAATGGGTTGAGAGTCGATCGGAGGCTCTTGCCCCAAGAAAACCTGGGTGACACCCTCAACCGTCCGTACAACAGCCAGTGCGGCCTCACCCTTTGTTTCATCGTAAACCAGACGAATTCTTGCGGTGCCCTCCCCGAACCCCGGCGGGATGATCACAGCGGCTATGACCTCGCCATCGCGGACTTTATCCTCTGCAAGTTCGACGCTGTCGATCCTCTCAACATTGAAAACGTTGTCCAATGCTGCAACGTAAAGCTCGGCAGATCGGGTAGTGTCTTGTTGAACGACTGCTTCCTCAAACTCACGGTGGGGATCACCAAACGCGAGACCGAAAACCGCGATGAACATG
>CAZCRN010000021.1:0-7426 GCA_964501125.1 Hadarchaeota archaeon (SeqCode)
GGGAAAATTTGGTGGTTCGTGGTCAGCGCAGTCGTGGCCGCGGTAACCATAGGCATAGCAATCGAGTTGGCGAAGTGGGCAGGCTGGTTCGCGCGAAAGACGGTTGAGAACGCGGTTGAGAATACTGAACTTTTACTCGCACTTCTTGGGTGTTAGGGTGGGCCTGTTCGATCAGGTCCGCAGTTTCGCGGTAGCGGCTGTGGTACTCGTCATCGGCTTCGCGCTGCTCTACCAATTCAAACTGGCCGCCGAGCGGGGCCTGGATGAGGAACTTCGAGAGATCTCGTACAAAATCAAATCACTGATCGTTGCCAGTGGTCCCGGATTTGAAACTAGACTGAAGGTGCCTGATAATACGGTGGTTAATTTTTCTGGGTACCGAATCCAGGTGACCTCTGGTAACCGAACGCATTTCGTGCCAAACGAAAATTTTGATTTACCTTTGGATGGGCCATTGTTAGGGCCGGGTGAGCATATTTTGAGGATCGAACTTGAAAATAATGTAATCACGATAACTAGAGTTTTTCAATCGTGACGATGTCATTCTTGGTTAGCAACAGGTTATGTTTGCCCTGCTCAAGGCGTGGTCCGCTTACCCCAATTTCAAGTTCATAAGATTCGGTCGATCCACCGGCATAAGTCACTTGGATGATGTTATCGGAAAATGTAACGTTTACTCCATCGGGGACGTTAAGCTCGCGTTCAACACTCGATCCTGGGGCCAAAATGGCGAGGTTGTTTATAGCTTGCTGCAGACCCTTGAGGTCGTTCTTGAACTCGATAAGAGCGCTGCGCTCGCGAAAATAATCGATGAGCTCGAATCCAGTGACTATCACCAGAGCCACGACAACAGCTGTAACAACGAGTTTCCAGTACATACGAGATCCCAATCGACCAGTTTTGTGTAACTAAAACCGCATCGCCCGAGTCGGACAAACCGAGAGGCAAAGCCCGCACCCATAACATTTGCCCGGGTCAAGCCTCGCAACTTTGCCAACGATACGAATGGCGCCATAAACGCAGTACTGCTGGCAGAGGCCGCAACCCGTACACTTCGACGCGAAGACTTCGGGGGGTCTCGCCTTGGTGCGCAGTGGCTCTTTGGGCAGCCGTTTTAGTGCAATGCCTCGGAAATCCTCGATCGTGTTGTAGCCCTTAACCCGCATGAACCGAACCATTTCGTCCGCCATCAGCCCATAAACCCTCGGGCCGCGAACGATTGCGGCCGTGCAAATCTGCACTGCCGTGGCACCAGCCATGATGAACTCGATTGCATCGCGGCCGTTACTTATGCCTCCGCAGCCTATCACGGGAATTTTAACGGCTCGGGAGATATCAGCGACGCAGCGCAGGGCCAGCGGTTTTAGCGCGGGGCCGGAGAGCCAGCCGTACCCTCCCGGGCTTCCCATCATCGGCTGGGTCGTTTCGATATCGATCGCCAGACAGGGACCTAAAGTGTTTATAGCCACCAAGCCATCCGCCCCTGCCTCCTCAGCGGCTCGCGCGAACTCTGTTATATCGAGCACGTGAGGGCTGAGTTTGATGAAAACTGGAATGTCTACCGCTTCCTTAGCAGCTTTGGTCGCTTCGATAACCGGGGTCGGATCGTGGCCTAGGTAGTGTGTGGAGAGCTCGAGGGCATCTGCTCCCGCTTCTTTAACCTTCGGGGCCAACTCTCGGATCTCTTCTGGTTTGTAACCGATGCTCACAATTAAAGGCAGGCCGGTTCGCTTCGCTTTCGGGTACTCATCTCGTATCCATCGCTCGAGGGGCAGATCGGACCAGAGCTCGGCATTTAACAGGCCCTCTTTGACTTTTGCCATGCAAGGTCGCGGGACCTCGGCGGGCGATGTACTAATGGTCTTCGTGATCAAAGCACCTGCGCCACCTTGTGCAGCCTGCACGAGTGCATCGCCATCGCGGACGGTCGGACCGGCTGCGGGCATAATCGGGTTGCGCAATTTTAGACCGCAAAATTCGAGAGCTAGACTAACCACGCGATTACCTCCGGACTGCCCCCAGCTTTTGCCATAACTTCAGAGCCGACTTTCGCGCAATCTTGACAACCTCCGCTTCATTGAGAGTCAGCAGCTTGCGATTGCGCATGATCACCCCGCCGCCTACGATGACCGTATCCACATCGTCACCATCCACGGTATTCACCAAGTGCCCAACCACGCTTTCCGGCCTTACTGGGGTCGGTGCAATTTTCGGATCGATGAATATGATATCGGCTTGCTTGCCGGGTTCTATCGAGCCGAGTTCATTACCCAATCCATAGAGCTCTGCACCGCGGATGGTCGCCATCTCCAAAGCCTCCATGGGTGTAATCGCACGTGGATCGCGAAGAGCAACCTTCTGCAACAAAAACGCGGCCCGGAGATTCTCGAACCCATCGAAGATGTAGCCATCGTTGCCCAAGCCGACCGGAATCCCCATCTTCAACATCTTTGTAACTGGTGCTGCACCGACTGCATTCAGCATGTTGCTCATGGGGTTGTATGCGACCTTTGCACCGGTTTCCTTGAGGATCGAAAGCTCATCGTCGTTGACCTGCACACAGTGAGCCAGCACCACATCTTGACCTAGCAACTCCGCATCGTTCAATCGTTCGATGGTGCGCTTACCAAACTGCTCGTAGTTGTGATATAGGTCGACCAAACCCTCAGATGTATGAATCGTAAGTGGCACCCGGTAGCGACTGGCCAGCCTGCGGACATCTCGTAAGAGCTCATCCGAGACTGTGAACGATGCGTGAATGCTGAACATCCCCATAACACGACGTATTCGTTGTTTCTTGACTTTCTGGATGAAGCGTTCGTTCTCGCGAGTCCCTCGAGTTCCCTCTGCGCGAGTTCGGCGTTCGGTCGCCTCGAATGCGATAATCCCGCGCATCCCTGATTGCTCGACTGCCGAAGCGATGCGATCCAACACCCCAGCGATAGCGTTCGGACCAGAGAACGTATCAGCGAATGTGGTCGTTCCAGTCTTGATGAACTCCAAACAGCTGATCAAGGCGCTTGCATATGCATCGTCTCGAGTCATGGCCTCGTCCATCGGCCACCAAACTCGCTGCAGGATCTGCGAAAAATCAGTTGGGGGCTCGATTTTCAGCGGAGCACCGCGTAATAGCATGCCATAGAGGTGGGTATGCGAGCAAATTAGGCCGGGCATTACGATTTTGCCCTTTGCGTCGATCGTTTCCTCGGGTTTGCCCCTGTATTTGACACGGCGGCCGACCGCAACCACACGACCGTTCTCAATTGCTATAGAACCCTGAGCGATTATCCGGCGCTCTTGATCCATCGTGACTATTAAACCATTTTTTATTAACAGGTCGACCAAATCCCCACCTCCTTACGATAGAATGCACGAGTTCATTTAAACTTTCGCGCCATCCAAACCCACATAAACTCTGCCGCACACTTGGTGGTTAGAGGTGGTGAGTTGCCTGAGCTTCCGTTGGCTGTGATGGATAGACTGATTCGTAAGGTCAGCAAGGTTCGGGTCTCACGTGGTGCTGCTTTGGAGTTGGGCGCCATTCTCGAGGTATACGGCACCGAACTCGCAAAGGACGCGATAAAACTCTCGAAACACCGTGGCGCGAAAACCGTGAGCGAAGTCGATATCAAAGCGGCGCTTAGGACAAAATAAACCTCTTCGCTTTTCGGTGACCCCCGTGGTTGAACTTGTCATTCGGAATGCCCGGCTTGTTTTGCCTAAGGGTATCATTCAAGGTGGTCTCGCCGTTAAGGATGGGCGCATCATCAAAATCGCGAAGACTGGATTACCAAAAGGTGACTGCGAAATCGATGCCAGCGGCAAAGTGGTAATGCCAGGTGTAATCGATGCTCACGCACACCTCTATGATCCGCGCTTCACCCACCGCGAGGATTTCCGCAGCGGCACGAGAGCAGCCGCGGCAGGCGGGGTGACCTCCATCATAGTGATGCCTCTCGATACACCTATGCTAACACCAAAGCGAATCCGCCAAGTCATCGCGGTGGGCCGCAAACAAAGCCTGATCGACTACGCGCTTCACGCCGGCAACATGACCATCGAGGGTATCAAAAACATGCGCGCGATCACTGCGCTTGGCATCAGATCGTTCAAGGTTTTCACATGCGCACCCTACGGCGACTACGTAACAGCAGTAAACGTGATGCGCGCGACCAAGGACATCAAATGCATAACATTCGTGCACGCCGAGGATGATGAAGTCATACAAGCGCGGGTTCAACAATTGCGCGCAGCTGGACGTAAGGATCCAATGGCCCATGCCGAGTCCCGCCCAAATCTCGCAGAGGAAAAAGCGATGAAGCTGGTGATCGAGCTCGCACGCCAGATCGGTTGTCGCTTGCATTTGGTGCATGTTACAACACGTCAAGGTGTGGAGTTGGTGAGGCAAGCGAAACGTGTGCAAATGAGTACTGAAACGTGCCCACATTACCTGATTTTTTCGAAAGGCGATATGCGCAGACAGGGGCCCTACCTTCGAGTCAACCCAGCTCTCAAGACTAAAGCAGATTGCGCGGCGCTCTGGAAAGCACTTGCGAATGGCACGATTGATATAGTCACGACTGACCATGCGCCAGGGACTCGTGAGGAAAAAGAAGTTGGATGGAGGGATATCTGGAAGGCTCAAATTGGCATTCCTGGGGTCGAAACCCTGTTGCCGCTGATGTTGAGCGAAGGCGTTGCACGCAAGCGATTGACACTGCGACGTTTAGTCGATGCACTTTGCACACGGCCGGCGCAGACTTTTGGTCTTTATCCACGCAAGGGAGTCATCCGCGTCGGATCGGATGCGGACTTGGTGATAATTGACTTGAAGAAACAAACGACCATAACAGCTGAGCGGCTGCACTACAAAGTTGGCTGGACACCTTACGAAGGAATTAAAGTCAAAGGCACGCCCGTGATGATGATATCGCGCGGTGCCATAATTTCAGAAGAAGGCAAGATAATCGGGAAACCGGGTCACGGACGATATCTAGCCCGCGGCCTCGAGTAGCATATCGAGAGCCTTTCGCACCGCGTCGGACTCGTCCTTGAACTTCCCCTTCTCGATAAGACTCTGCAACCGCTCGCGTTGATCCTTCGTCACGATGACTGTTAGCACGACGTTTGGATGCAGCCTGGTTTCCTCTTTTTTCTTCATGCCGCCGCCCTCTGCTTGATCTGCCCGTAGAGGTAGAGCGCTTTCAAGGCACGCGCCGCCTTGTCGGGCAAATTATACGTTGGGATCTTCGTGTCCTTCAAGACATCGTAAATCAGCATGTAGTCCTCACCCCCGATTGGCACGTCGACCACGGGCTTCTTTGGAAACTTCTTCGCAACATTCGCCACGACCTTTGTGTCTTCGGGTTCTAGGAAGCATGACTTCAGCATGTTGATCACCATTACTCCATCAACATTTGGATCGTCCAACACTTGCTTCAGAATGAATTCATAGCGATCCGCCTTTGCATCAGCGATCGTGTCAATTGGGTTGACGACATCGACACCTGGGTACTTATTCGTGATCTTCTTAACGATCTTATTCGAAAGCTTGGCAAGCGTCAGCCCTTCGCGGTAAACCGCATCAGCTGCGAGGATGGCTGGGCCACCAACATTGCTCACTATTGCAACTCGATTCCCTAACATGGGCGGTTGTCTCGCAAGCGCGGTCGCCGCATCGAAGAGTTCCTCGACATCGCGTACGCGGATCGCGCCCGATTGTCTAAAAGCAGCGTCAAAAATCTCGTCTTGCCCGGCCAATGAAGCCGTGTGCGACAAAGCGCGCCTAGCCGCTTCCTGGGTTACACCACCCTTCAAGATACAGACGGGTTTGTGCTTGACTGTCTCCCGCACGGCCTCGACGAACCTGCGTCCTTGTTCGATGCCCTCCATGTAAATGCAGATTACTTTCGTGTCCTTATCCTTCGCCAAGTAGTTTATCAGGTCGGCATCATCCACATCGACCTTGTCGCCCATGAATGCGAACTTGCTTATCCCAATTCCATAGAACCAAGCCCAGTCGAGCATGGTCGCCCCGACTCCGCCCGACTGAGAGATCACGGCTATCCCGCCGCGCTTGGGCATGACCCCCCGCTCGAAGGTCGTGCATAACCCGTTTGCCGTATTTAAAACACCCATAATCGTGTTCGGTCCGAGCACACGGACACCTCGCTTGACCGTGGCTTGGATGAACTCCTCGCGCTGCTTTGGCTTGTAGCCCCCCGTGATTGCGACGATCGCCTTGATGCCCGTGTTAACGAACTTCCTTATGTGCTTCAGCGATAGGTCGGGAGGCAACATCAACACACCGAGATCCGGCTTCTTTGGTACATCGCGAAATCTCTTGACAGCGACGCGCAGCTTTCCGCTCAGATCCACGACGTAGGTCTTACCCTTGTAGATCCGCAACATGTTGTAGATTACAGACCTGAATAGAGCGGGTGACGCCATGCCCACTTTTTCCTTGACTTCGGATGCCCCCACGAGCAGGACCGACTTTGGCTCGAAGAGGGCCCTGACGCCAGCGTCTGTCATCACGCCTTCTCCTTTAGGATGATGCGGGCATCTACCGCGATTGCGCCCTTACCCTGATCGTTCACGAAAACCGGATTGATATCCATCTCGACGATTTCTGGAAATTCACTTGCCAATTTACCGACCTTTTGGAGGATCTCGACCAATGCATCGATGTCGGCTTGGGGCTCGCCGCGCACCCCAGCTAATATGGGGTAACCCTTAATCTCCTCTATCATGGCGCGAGCATCGGCAGGCGTCACGGGCGCTAACCTGAAGCTGATGTCCTTGAGGACCTCGACCCAAACGCCCCCTAAGCCGAACATAAGTGTCGGGCCGAAAAATGGATCTTGCAGGGTGCCGATGATGACCTCCCGCGCGTGGGGCAGGTATTCTTGCACGGTAACGCCCCAGATATTCGCATCGGCTTTGTAAGCTCGGGCGTTGGCTAGGATCTCGTCAAAAGCCCGGCGGAGTTCTATCTCGGAGCTGAGCCCAACCTTGACGCCCCCAGCATCGGTTTTGTGGATGATATCTGGCGATGCTATTTTCATCACGACTGGATACTTCAGCTCTCGGGCCGCGTGAACCGCCTCAGCGATGTTACGTGCTAACTCGATGCGGGTAGTCGGAATTTCCCAAGCGGCTAAAACTTGCTTCGATTCATGCTCCATGAGCTCGCTGCGGCCTTGTTTTCGGGTTTTCGCTATAATTTCGGCCACTTTTTTCTTCGCTGCCATCGAATCAACCACCAAAGGCAGGGTATCTATAACGGGTGATTACGCTATAAGATTTTCGAAATTCGGCTCGTTTCGGTCTTATAAACGGCTCTCGCCCAAAAATTTACTGGGGTGTAAATTGAAGATCGAACCAAAGTCACCGACCGTTAGGCGCTCTCTCCTGTTTGAAAAAC
>CAZCRN010000022.1:0-7351 GCA_964501125.1 Hadarchaeota archaeon (SeqCode)
AA
This sequence comes from Hadarchaeota archaeon (SeqCode), assembly GCA_964501125.1. Lineage (GTDB taxonomy): Archaea > Hadarchaeota > Hadarchaeia > Hadarchaeales > CAZCRN01 > CAZCRN01. Next base: position 3 of record CAZCRN010000022.1, read on the forward strand.
AAAAGTTGGATTTTAACATTAGTCAGCAAGAGTTATTAGATTTTGGAATTTGACGGCGTTGCTCAATTATCGCGTAGCAGCTTTCAGCACCTTTCCAAACTCATCGAGCTCTCGTAACATCTCTCCCTCGTTTTTCTGGTGCTTGGCAATCAGGTTGACGAATGCGCTGCCAACTATTGCACCATCCGCACCACACTTTATCACTTCAGCAACGTGCTCGGGCTTGGATATGCCGAAGCCAACCGCGATAGGCACCTGTGAGACTTTTCGCACATCGGCTATAAGCGGCCTCACCAAGTCGGATAATTTTTCTCGAGCACCCGTTACGCCTAGCAAGGAAACTACGTAAAGAAAGCCGCTCGATGCGCTGCAAATACGCTCGAGACGCTTAGGTGTTGTGGTTGGTGCAACCAGCAGGATCACATCGGCCCCGTATTTCTTCGCCGCTTTTCGGAGCTCTTGGGCTTCCTCGACGGGCAAATCTGGGACTACGAAACCGTCTGCCCCTGCCTCGCTGAACTTTTTCACGAAGTTATCCACACCTGGTTTGAATACCAAATTGTAATAGGTCAGCACCACGAGCGGCACATCGCTAGAGCTTCTGATTTTTTTGATGATTTCTAAAACACTCTCTGGCGTCGTTCCCGCGGTTAAAGCTCGATCGGTAGCCCCTTGGATGGTTGGGCCGTCCGCGATTGGGTCTGAGAATGGGATTCCCAACTCAATGATATCGGCATGCTTCGAAAGCGCTTCCACGATTTTCGGCGTCAGTTCTGGTTTTGGATCTCCAGCGGTTACGAAGGCTATAAGTGCGCCTTCACCCTTCCGGCGCAACTCCTCGAACTTTCGGGTTATTCGATTCAAATTTTTGCCCCCATGGCTTTTGCCACCACTTCCACGTCTTTATCTCCACGTCCGGAGAGGTTGATCACCACGAGTTTACCTTTGAACTTCGGAGCGGCTTTCTTGAGGTAAGCGATGGCGTGGGCTGGTTCGAGAGCAGGCAAGATCCCTTCGGTTTCTGAGAGCAGCTGGAATGCTTCAATGGCTTCTGCATCAGTCACGCTGTCATAGATGATGCGCCCCCGAAGCTTCATGAAAGCGTGTTCGGGGCCGACCCCAGGATAGTCTAGCCCAGCAGAGATACTGTGGGTTGGTAGGATCTGCCCGAATTCGTCCTGCATTACGTAGCTGTAAGAGCCGTGCAACACGCCTTCTGACCCCACACATAAAGGCGCCGCATGTTTACCCGTTTCGAGTCCCTCACCACCAGCCTCGATGCCATAGAATTCAACGGGGTCGTCTAGGAAGTCGTAAAAGATGCCTATGGCATTACTTCCGCCCCCCACACAAGCTACGATGGCATCCGGCAAGCGTCCCTCGGCTTCCAAAATTTGTTTTTTGGTTTCTCTCCCTATCACCCGCTGGAAATCGCGCACGATTAGTGGGTACGGGTGGGGCCCGACCACCGAGCCCAGCAGGTAGTGGGTGGTTCTAACATTGGTCGTCCAATCTCGCAGAGCTTCGTTAATCGCATCCTTTAACGTTTTAGAACCGGTTTCAACGGGGATTACCCTTGCACCGAGCAGCTGCATCCGAAAAACATTGAGGCGCTGACGTTCCATATCCACAGTACCCATGTAAACATCACATTTCATCCCGAACATCGCTGCAGCAGTTGCAGTCGCGACACCGTGCTGTCCGGCCCCGGTTTCCGCGATGACGCGCGTCTTCCCCATGTATTTGGCTAGGAGGCACTGCCCGATGGTATTGTTAATCTTATGAGCACCCGTGAAAGCTAGGTCTTCGCGCTTGAGATAGATTTTCGCACCGATTTTATCGGATAAATTTGAGGCGAGCGAAAGGGGTGTCGGCCGCCCAGCGTATTCTTTCAGATAGTGGTCGAGGTCGCGCTTGAATTTCGGGTCCTCTTTGAGCTTCAGGTAAGCAGCCTCGAGCTCCTCCAGTGCCGGCATTAGGGTTTCTGGAACGAATTGCCCCCCGTACCGATCGAATTTGCCCCGAACCGGGAATTTGTCGACGTACATTTAGATCCCCTTCGCGGCCTCGATGAATTTTTTCATCAACTCCGGATCTTTCTTACCGAGCTCGGACTCGACACCAGTGGCGACGTCTACACCATAGGGCTCAATGGCCTCAACCGCCTTTTTCACATTTTTTGGATTCAGCCCTCCCGCCAGGATCAAGGGTTTATCTATCGCCTCGCGGATGGCACGGCTGGTGTCCCAGTCGTGCGTGCGCCCGGTTCCACCCCCCACACCCGGGTGTTTGGTATCGACTAAGACATAATCGGCCACTTTCGCGACTTCGAGCGCTCGAGCGATTATCTCTTGTGGGTGCTTTACTCGCTTGGGGACACCCACCGTGGCTATCAAGCGTACCCCCGTGGCTTTCTTGATCTCCTCGAGTTCCGATGCAGTCATGGGGGCGTGGATTTGCAGATAGTCCGGTTGCAGCTCGCGTGCGACTTCGATCGCGTGGGCGGTATCCCGGGGGACCATCCCAACGACCTTGGCAACGTTTTTTGTCACGGCTGATAGGATGGTTTTTGCTCGAGCGGGAGTCAAGCTCCTGGGCGCCGGAGTGTCTACTATCACCCCTATCATGTCAGCGCCGGCCGCGCATGCGTTTACCACGTCGGCTGGGTTAGTAAAACCACAGATTTTTACTTTCACCACGTTTCACACCGCCTGAATGAGTTCCGCGAGTTTTTGACTTGGATTCGACGCTTTCATTAAAGCCGTTCCAACTAAAACAGCCTTTGCACCCGCGTCAAGTAAGAACCTCACGTCTTCGGGTCCTCTGATACCAGATTCGCTTATTAGTATTCGGTCATCGGGCACGTACTTCGCCAGCTCTTTAGTGATGTTAAGGTCGATTTCAAGTGTTTTCAGGTTTCGATTATTGATGCCAATCAGTTTCGCTCCGGCCTCTACAGCTTTTTCGACTTCAGATCTCGAGTGACATTCGACCACAGCTTCCAGGCCGAGATCATTTGCAAGCGCCAAGAATCTAGGAAGTTCATCACCCAAGCACGAGACGATTAGGAGCAACGAATCTGCGCCATATGCAGCGCTTTCATAGACTTGGTATTCATCAACGATGAAATCCTTGCGGAGCACCGGCAATCTCGCATTTTCTTTGGCCGTGATCAAATTTTGTAGGCTCCCGCCGAAGTATTTGGCCTCAGTTAGAACGGATACCCCAGCGGCACCACCGTCATCGTATGCTTTCGCTAAAGCGGCAATATCGAGATCGAGCTTCAGGACACCAGCGGAGGGTGATTTTGGTTTTATTTCAGCTATCACGGGGACCGTTTGGCACTTTTCAATCGCGTCGGCAAGGCTCCTGAATTCGGCCGAGCGGCTTGGTAGTTTATCGATGGGTACTTCTCGCTTTCTTTTGTCGACCACTTTTCGGACTTCCGATGTAATCTCATCTAAAAACGTCAAAGTTTTGCCTCCAAAGCCTCGAATTTTGATATGTCCCCACCGGTGGCCTTGATCAAATCCAAAAGTTTCTTGTACGCGTTCCCGCTATCGATGGATCCTTTAGCAACCTCTACACCTTCTTTGAAGTCAGAGGCCTTACCCCCGACAATTATTGCCGCTGCCGAGTTCATGAGCACGATGTCCCTGCGTGGGCCGTCCCCGCCTTTCAGGAGTTTAAGCAGTAAAATGGCGTTGGTTTCTCGGTCATATCCTTTGATGTCCTCGGGTTTCGCCGGGTCGAATCCGAAATCTCTGGGTTCAACGAAGTAGGTTTTCACCTCGCCATCCTTCAACTCGGAGATCTGGGTTTTACCGAGGTTTGATATCTCATCAAGTCCATCGAGACCGTGGACGACCATTGCGCGCTCAATGCCGAGCTTCCCGAGGACGTTTGCGAGCGTTTCGACCAAACTGCGCTCATAAACTCCTAAGACCTGTGCCCGCGCGTTTGCCGGGTTCGTGAGGGGACCGAGGATGTTAAACACAGTACGGATACCGATCTCCCGCCGCACAGGGGTGGCATATTTCATCGCACCGTGAAATACCGGGGCGAACATGAGACCATATCCAATTTCCTCGATACATCGCTCGACCTTCGGAGGCTCCAAGTCGATCTTCACCCCCAAGGCCTCCATCACATCGGCACTGCCTGCTTTGCTCGTGACCGATCGGTTTCCGTGTTTTGCGATGGGGATGCCGGCACCGGCCGCGACTAGCGAGACTGCAGTACTGATGTTGAAGGTCTTGATCTTATCGCCGCCCGTGCCACACGTGTCGACTAAGGTGCCCTCGACCTTGGGGTTTATTCGCGAGGCGAACTGTCGCATCACTCGTGCGCATGCCGTGATCTCTTCAATTGTTTCCCCTTTCAATCGCAGTGCGGTCAGAAACGATGCGATTTGAGCTGGTGTCGCCTCGCCCGACATTATCGTTCGCATTACATTCTCGGCTTCAGTCTCGGTGAGGTCCTCCCCCCCGAGGATTTTTGATATAACGCTTTTCATCGTATCCAAAACGTCACCCCACCATCTTGACGAAATTTCGAAGCATTTGTAACCCAGCCTTGCCGCTTTTCTCCGGATGAAATTGTGTCCCGATCACCGAGCCTCGTGCCACAATGGCTGGAAATTCTACGCCATACGTTGTAGTTGCCAAGGTGGCTTCTATATCATCAGGTTGCGCGATGTAAGAGTGCACGAAGTAAACGTAGTCACCCGACCGGACGCCATCAAGGAAGGGGTGTTCGCGCTTGATCTCTAAAGAGTTCCAGCCCATATGCGGCACCTTTTGCCCCGGAGGCAGCTTGACCGTTTTACCCCTGATAAGCCCTAAGCCATCGGTGTGGCCGCCTTCTTCGCTCCACGTTAGCAGCAGCTGCATGCCAAGACAAATGCCCAACAAGGGTTTGCCGGCAGAAGCTGCGTGAGTGAGGATTTCAAGGTTAGGGGCTAGCTCTTGCATCGCGCTCCTGAACGCCCCTACACCTGGCAGTACGATGCCATCGGCAGCTGCGATTTCCGCGGGTTCATGTGTGATTTTGACCTTAGCACTAGTCAGCTCGAGACCCCGCCGAATGCTATGCAGATTGCCGACACCGTAGTCAACGATGGCTATCTTCGCCATTCTTTATCCCCTATAACCTCACGGGCATTCCACGCTCACGCAGATAGTGCTTGACCTCGCGGACCGAATAAATGCCAAAATGGAAAATGCCGGCAACTAAAGCGGCATCCGCTCTAGTGGTGGCTAGGACCTCGTAAATGTGCTGGGGGTTGCCAGCACCACCTGAAGCAATAATAGGTATGTCGACCGCGTCAGCTATCGTTCGGGTGAGTTCTAGGTCGTAACCAGCTTGCGTGCCATCGGCATCCATGCTTGTAAGCAAGATCTCACCTGCCCCCAGTGACTCAACCCGGCGAGCCCATTCCAACGCATCCACGCCGGTTGGCTTACGGCCTCCATAAGTGTAGACTTCCCACTTTCGCTTTCCAATACTCTTGGCATCTATAGCGATCACTATACACTGGCTTCCAAACTTTTCCGCCGCTATGCACACCAATTCGGGGTTCTCGACCGCGGCAGTGTTTATTGCCACTTTATCCGCCCCTGATTCAAGCATGTGATTGATGTCTCCGAGCGATCGAATGCCGCCACCGACCGTCAACGGAATGAAGAGCTGCTCCGCCGTGCGCTTGACCACTTCAAACGTTGCTAGGCGTCCCTCAGGTGATGCAACGACATCTAGGAATACTACCTCGTCGGCGCCTTCTTCATCGTAACAACGAGCTAACTCAGCTGGATCGCCCGCATCGCGGAGTTGTTTAAACTTAATTCCTTTAACAACACGGCCCCAACGTACATCCAAGCAAGGAATTATTCGTTTTGTTAACATTCGCATCCCTCATAACTCAATGAAATTTTTTACCATAATCTTTCCATACGCAGTCAATATTGACTCTGGATGGAACTGCACCCCGAAGGTCGGGTGCTTCACATGCTTTATACCCATTATCTCACGATGCTCATCGGAAGTTTCTGCTATTATACGCAAGCAAGATGGTAGCGTTGCACGGTCAACCACTAGCGAGTGGTAACGCGTTGCCTCAAATTGATTTGGCATTCCTTTGAAGAGTTCACTGCCGTCATGTTTAATGAGGCAGGTTTTGCCGTGCATCAATCGCTTCGCGGGAACAATATCTGCGCCAAACGCGTAACCTACTGCTTGGTGCCCAAGACAGACTCCCAGGATTGGAACTTTTCCACTGAACTCCTTGACCACCTTGACCGATACACCGGCATCCTTTGGAGTTTTCGGACCTGGGGAGATAACAATCTTATCGGGCTTTGCTTCAACAATCTTGCGCAGCGGTGTGTCGTTCATGAAAACTTGGAGCTCTGGCCCCAGCTCACCGATGTATTGCACGAGATTATAGACAAAAGAATCGATGTTATCGATTACCACAACGCGCATTTAAACCCCCGCCGCGCGCAATAATGCCCGCGCCTTGTTCTCGGTCTCATAGTGTTCCTTCCATGGCACAGAGTCGGCGACGATTCCGGCTCCAACTTGAACGTAGCCCCTGCCGCGCTCAGCCACAAGGGTTCGAATGGTTATGGCCAAGTCGGCCTGCCCGCCGTAGCTAAACGATCCAACTGCACCAGCATAAATCCCTCGGCGCGTTGGTTCGAGCTCCTCGATGATCTCCATCGCGCGGACCTTTGGCGCCCCAGTCACCGTGCCTGCGGGAAACGTCGCGCGCAATGCATCGAATGCATCCCTGTCAGCTCGCATTCGTCCGACCACAGTCGTCACGATGTGCTGAACGTGACTGTATTTCTCGACTTTCATGAACTCCGGGAGTTTGATTGTGCCAAATTCCGAGACCTTGCCGATGTCATTTCGCCCCAAGTCGACTAACATGACGTGTTCAGCCCGCTCCTTTTCATCCCCAAGAAGGTCACGCTCAAGTTCTAGGTCCTCGGCTTCATCCTTACCCCGACGCCTTGTACCAGCGATGGGCCTCGTCACGACTTTTCGACCGTCGACTTTTACCAAAATTTCTGGGCTAGACCCAATCACCGAGCGCTCAGGAAAATCGAGGAAGAACATGTACGGGGAAGGGTTGATCTTTCGGAGGTTTATGTAAAATCGGTCGAGTTGTGGTGCGGGGTTTAGCTCGATTCGCCTCGAGAGCACGACTTGTATGATGTCTCCGGCCCGGATGTACCTTTTCGCAACATCGACATCTCGCTCGAACTCCGATTTCGAGATGTTTGATTTCGTGCCGATTTTTTGACGCGTAGTTTTAACTTGGGTTGGTTTTATCGCCATGAGCT
>CAZCRN010000023.1:0-7282 GCA_964501125.1 Hadarchaeota archaeon (SeqCode)
AAAATGAGATTGAAAATATCTCGCGGATGCTTGGAGCGAATCGAGCTCGATGCGCAGGAGCGCAAGCCGATCGAAGCGTGTGGTATTTTAATAGGTTCCCAAAAAGAGGCCGAGTTCGAGGTTTCAGAGGTCGTCAGCACGCCAAACGAACTCAATTCACCTACGCGGTTCGAGATCGATCCAGAGGTCCTCTATCGAGTGATGAAGGAGGCTGAAGCCAAGGGCCTAGATGTGGTCGGGTTTTATCATTCCCATCTTGGCTATGGGGCCGGGCCATCGGCTATAGACCTCGAGCACATGAGGTTTGTATCTGGCTTGGTTTGGTTCGTTTGTAACATTTCCCCCAGAGGAACGGAATTTCGGGCATTCAGCCTGTCGGGTGGTAAATTGATCGAGCTGGAGATGATGGTAAAATGAAAACAAAACTCCTGGCCAGATTAGATGCTTCAGGATTCACAAAACTTTAGTCTTGGTGGCCTAAATCAAGCAAGTTGGTGTGGACATGGGGAAGCGACCGCGGAAATGGAAGAAGAAAGGAAGGATGCGCTGGAAATGGCGCAAGAAACGCTTACGCCGCAAGTTGCGCAGGCTGAAGCGCAGAAAGGCTTAGTCTACATCAACATGCACAAAATGGCCTTTTGAACGTGCAACCTATTTTCTGCCTGATCGAAGACAACCGACTGGGGACCATCGATCACTTCATCGGTGACCTCTTCCCCGCGGTGGGCTGGCAGGCAGTGCATGAAGATCGCATCATCCTTCGCTTTCCTCAAGAGTCCAGCGTTAACTTGGAATCCCCTAAAGTCCTTTAACCTCCGCTTCCGTTCTTTTTCCATGCCCATAGATACCCACACGTCACAATAGACCACATCGGCGTCGACAACGGCCTTAACTGGATCGTTGGACATGAATATCTCCGCTCCCGATTTTTTGGCGTGGCCGCTCGCCAACGCGACGATTTCGCTTCTGGGCTCGTATCCCTTCGGCGTCGCGACCGAGATGTTGATCCCGGTTTTCGTGCAACCTAGCAGCAACGAGTGACAAACGTTGTTGCCATCCCCAACATAGGCCAGCTTCAGACCCCTAAGTTTTCCCTTCTTTTCGCGAATGGTGAACAGATCGGTGAGTACCTGGCAGGGGTGCACCAAATCCGTAAGGCCGTTGATGACCGGGACGGCCGAATTGCGCGCCAGCTCCTTGAGGTCGTCGTGACTGAAAAGCCTCGCCACGATTCCGCTGACGTAACGAGAGAGCGTGCGTGCCGTATCCGCGATGGTCTCGCCTCGCCCGAGCTGGAGCTCACCCCAGCCCAAGTAGATAGCGTGTCCACCGAGCTGGATCATCGCAGTTTCGAAGCTCACCCGCGTGCGCGTAGAGGGTTTTGCGAATATCATGCCGAGAGTCTTTCCCTTAAGGAGCTCGTGGGATTCACCGCGCTGCAGCTTTCGCTTGAGCTCTGCAGCTTTGTTGAGGATGGCTTCGATTTCTGTGGAGCTCAGATCCTCAAGCGACAATAAGTTCCGGCCCTTCACCCGCCAACCTCCCCCAAAATTTCGTCGAGCGCCTCGATCAATTCATCGATGTGCTTACGCTCAACTATTAAAGGTGGCACGAATCTCAGGACTTTGTCAGCTGTGCAGTTTATCAGGAAGCCACGCTCTTTGGCCTTTACCACAGCAGCGTCGGCGATTTCCTTCGATGCTAGTTCCATGCCCAACATCAGGCCAAGCCCCCGTACGTCCTGCACACATTCGTGCTTTGCCGCGAGTTCGTTCAAGCGTTCTTTAAAGTATTTGCCGATCTCGGCGGCCCGTCCAGGAAGGTCTTGGTCCATCATAGTTTGCACGACGGCCTTTGCAGCCGCGCACGCGAGGGGATTACCACCAAAGGTTGAGGCGTGGTCCCCAGCCGTGAAGGATGCCATGATCTCAGCTTTTGCACCAAAACACCCAATTGGAAAACCTCCGCCCAAAGCCTTGGCCATGGTTATGATGTCAGGCTCCACTCCCCAGTATTCACACGCAAACCACTTGCCCGTTCGACCCATCCCAGACTGAATTTCGTCGCAGATCAACAGTGTCCCATGTTTATCGCAGAGTTTTCTCAGCCCGGGGAGGTAATCCTCGGATGGTACGCACACACCGCCCTCGCCTTGGACTGGTTCTACGATTACCGCTGCAGTTAGCTCCCCCACCGCCCGCTTGGCCGCGGGTAGGTTATCAAACGGGACGAAATCGAAGATCTTTGGAATGAGTGGCTTGAAAGGTTCGCGGTACGAGGCCTTCCAAGTCGCCCCAACCGTGGCCGCGGTCCTGCCATGGAACGAGCCATGCATGACCACGATGCGTTTGCGCTTGGTGTGTTTGATCGCAAGCTTGAACGCACCCTCGACGGCCTCGGCACCTGAATTACAAAAGAAGAGCCTATCGATATCTCCGGGGGCGATCTTCGCGAGCAGCTCCGCCAGCTCGGCTTGGGATTGGATGTAATAAAGATTAGAAACGTGCATGAGTTTTTTCGCTTGAGCAGCTATGGCCTTGGTTAGTGCCGGGTGACAATGGCCTAGTGCGCATACCGCGATACCTCCCACGAAATCGAGGTATTCGCGCCCTTCGATATCCTTAACAACCATCCCTTTGCCTTCAACCAAAACCAAAGGTTGACGCTTGTAGGTCTGGGCAACGTAGCGCTGGTCGAGCTCCGAAATGCGCTGCATTCACTTGCCCCGCTCGATCATCGTGCCTATGCCGCTCTCGGTCAGGATTTCGAGCAGTAGCGCATGTGGCTCGGTGCCCTTGATGATGTGGGCGCGCTCGACACCGCTTTCGATGGCTTTTATGCAAGCCTCGACCTTCGGGATCATCCCCTTTTTAATGACGCCCTCTTGAATCAGCTTCTTTGCATCCTCAACCGTCAGCTGCGGTATGAGCGTTTTTTCGTCTTTCGGGTCTCTTAATATCCCGAGCACGTTTGTTAGGAAGATGAACTTCTTGGCGCGTAAAACGCTCGCCAGCTCTGCTGCCACCGTGTCTGCATTCAGGTTTAGGCTGCGCCCTTCCGCATCGACACCCACCGGCGCGATCACTGGTACGTAGCCGGTGCCCACGAGGTAGTTGATAACGGTCGGATTGATCTTCTCGATTTCACCTACGAGGCCCAAGTCAACCTCGACTTCCTCCTTCTCGGGCACCATCACGCGCGTCATCTTCTTGGCCACGATGAAGTTCCCGTCCATACCAGAGATCCCCACCGCGCGGCCTCCGTGCTTGCTGATGTTCAGCACTATCTCCTTGTTGATCTTGCCTACCAGATGCTTGTGTAAGATTTCCATAGTTTCTTTGTCTGTGACACGTAATCCACCCACGAACTCGGGCTGTTTGCCGAGCTTGCGCATCTCGCGGGTGATCTCCGGACCGCCGCCGTGTATAAGGACAGTTTTCATTCCTACATAGTTGAGCAGCACGACATCGCGGAGCACGGACTCGAGGAGTTTCTTCCTTTCCATCACGCTTCCGCCGAGCTTGATTACAATGACCTTGCCGTGGAAGCGCTGAATATACGGCAGCGCCTCCAGCAACACGGCTGAACGATCTTGCATTTTCACCGCCGCCAAATGTTTATCATTTTGCCCAAAAATGTTTGTGGTACTTTAAAAAGTATTCCATACTAATTCTTAAAGTCGTTAAAAAGTACCTTTGGAAGGAAGGTCTATGCTCAAAGTTCTAAAAGAGATTTTAGAGCCTTTTCTAAGGATTTAGGTCGTATACTTGGAATTTATCCTCACATAATCGTAGGTCAGATCGCATCCCCACGCTGTCGCGGCGGCCTTGCCAGCCGCTAAATCGATATTGATTTTGATCTCTCGGCTGCGCATGAGGTCTCGCGCGCGGCCGGTGGTCCGTTTCGGCTGCACTTTGCCCCGTTCGATTAATTTTACTCTGCCACGTTTGCTCTCGAGCTCCAGGCCGATTTTTGAAGGATCGAACCTTGCGTCCGAGTACCCGAGCGCTGCGATAATGCGACCCCAATTCGGATCATGGCCGAAAACCGCTGCTTTTACTAGATTCGACCCCGCGACCGCTAGAGCCGCCTTGCGTGCGTCCTCGGAGCTGCGCGCATTTTTGACCACAACCTCGATCAAGTGGGTCGCCCCCTCGCCGTCCCGCACAATCATGCGCGCCAATTCGGTCGTCACGTGATCGAGGCCGGCTTGGAACCCCCTATCTAGGTGCTGGGGGGTTATCAGGCGATTTCGGGCGAGGCCATTGGCCATCATCAGTACCATATCATTCGTGCTCGTATCGCTGTCGACCGTTATCATGTTGAAACTCCGCTCGATAGACCTCTGGAGGGTGATTCGTAGAGCGGCTGGAGTTATAGCGGCGTCGGTCACGAGAAATGCCATCATGGTCGCCGTCTGCAATCGTGGCCGGATCATCCCTGCCCCCTTGGCGATTCCGGCGATGGTGACGGGGGTACCATCTTCAAGTTTGAGGCGGATCGCGACTTGCTTTGGAAATGTGTCCGTTGTCATGATGGCTTTGGCAGCATTCAGCCCCGCCCTGCGAGATTTGGAGAGTTCGGCCGATGCTTCTTCTATTCCCGCTCTGATGAGGCGCATTGGAAGGGGTGCTCCGATCAACCCTGTCGACGCAACTGCCACGTCGCTAGGACGGAGCTTTAGCAGTTTTGCAGCGAAGCGCGCCATCTCCCGTGCGTCACGTGTGCCCTGCTTGCCTGTGTAAGTGTTCGCGCTGCCGCTGTTCGCAACGACGGCCGCAAGCTTGCCATCGCGGAGGTGTTCCTTTGTAATGAGCAGGGGTGCCCCTTTAACGAGGTTTGTTGTGAAGGCGCCCGCGGCCGGAACCGGGCCACCTTCGTTTACCAATAGCATGATGTCTAGACCACGGCGCTTGATGCCGGCCCGAACACCAGCGGCAAGAAAACCAGGCACAGCTGTTATGCCGCCCTCCAGGTGATTTATCACGAGGTTCACCTATGGCCGCAGCGGTGGGGCTTCCAGACCCTTCGCTTCATCCAAATTGAACATCAAATTCATATTTTGAATCGCCTGTCCAGATGCGCCCTTGATTAGATTGTCGATTACAGAAACTACGACCAGCCTACCAGTCCGCTCGTCAGGCTCCACCCCGATGTCGCAGTAGTTAGACCCGACCACGAAGCTAACTTGGGGCAACTCATCGAGCACACGCACAAACGGCTCGGCGCGGTAGAACTTCCGGTAAATTTTGAGCAAGGCCCCCTTGGTCATCCGCTTGCGCATGAACACGTGCGCGGTGCTGAGGATGCCGCGCACGATTGGTATAAGGTGGGGTGTAAAACACGTTTTTACGGGTTTCCCGGCTAACTTGCTCAGCTCTTGGTCGATTTCGGGCCCATGGCGGTGGCTCGTAGCTAAGTACGCCTGTAGGTTGGTAGCGCAGGTCGGATGATGAAGCATCTCACTCGGTGCGGTCCCAGCGCCCGAGGTCCCACTCTTTGCATCAATCACGATGTGCTCGGGATCTATGAGACGTTTCTTCAGCAGAGGGGCCAAGCCCAGGATAGCTGCAGTTGGATAGCAGCCCGGGTTGGCGACTAGCTTGGCTTTTTTGATCTGGGCGCGATAGAGCTCGGGCAGCCCATATACCGCCTTCACCTCGGGACTCTCGTGCTTGATGTAGTACCGCTCGAAAACTTTTGGATCGTCAAATCGATAGTCAGCGCTGAGATCTATCACCCTGGTTTTGCCCTTCAGGAGCTTTGGGACGAACCGCATCGCGACGCCGTGAGGGGTGGCAACGAAAACCGCATCGGCGCGCTTCCCGATTTTCGTGTAGTCAGCTTTGGTTATGGTTAGATTCAAAAGACCCCGCAGGTTTGGATGAACTTCGTACACACGTTGGCCGATATTTTTGACGTCGTGCACGCCAACCAGCTTCACGTCCGGGTGTCCTGCAAGCAACCTGAGCAGTTCGGCTCCCGCGTATCCAGATGCCCCGATCACGACTGCGGATATGCTCAAATGGACCTCCTCCTTGCTTCCCTTAGCAGCTTGCCCTCGGCTTTTTTGATTACCTTCGCTCGTGCGCGCACGAGATTCTCGCGTTTTTTCACGAGTTTCTGCAGCTGGGTGATTTGTCGCTTGACGCTTGCGGGAGCTGGGCCGCCAAGCGATTTTCTCACTCCAACACACTTGCCCAAGTCCCATGCAGCCTTGAATTTCTGTTCGGAGAGCGGGATTTCCCTGCGCAGGACAGCGCGGCATGCTGCTTGCAAATTATCGAGGGTCAACGCTGAGGGAGTTTTGCCTTCTTTTATGGCTCGCGCGATCATCTTGCCGACCACCGTGTGGGCAGCCCTGAACGAGAGCCCAGCCTCACGCACGAGGGTGTCGGCCAGCTCCGTTGCCGCTGCAAAGCTATCCTCCGCGCGCGTCCGCATTACATCTGCTTTCGGCTGGATTGTGCCGATGAGCTTCGACATCATCCCAACGCTACTTTTTGTTTGATCAACCGCGTCCCACACTAGCGGGGTCAGTTCCTGCAAGTCCAAACTATAGGACTGGGGCAAGGCCCTAAGTGTGGCTAGTGCACCGGATAGATCCCCCGTCAAACGCCCAACCTTTGCACGGGCTATTTCCGCGACAACTGGGTTTTTCTTCTGGGGCATGATGCTGCTCGTCGCCGCGAACTTGTCGGGTATTGCGATCATGTCGAATTCAGCCGAGCTCCACAGTACGAGCTCTTCGGCTAGCCTGCTTAGGTTCGTCATCAGGATCGCCAATGCCGATATTGTTTGCACGGCAAAATCTCGCGAGCCGACCGCATCCATCGCATTGTCCATCACGCGTTCAAAACCAAGCAGCCGAGCAACACGTGCTGGGTCAATTGGAAAGCTGGTGCCGGCTAGGGCGCATGCACCCATCGCGCACCAATTAGTTTGGTCGTAGGCCTGCATGAGGCGGTTCAGATCGCGCGCAAAGGCCCATGCGTATGCCATGAGGTAGTGAGCGAAGGTAGTCGGTTGCGCGACCTGCAAGTGGGTGTAACCGGGCATGATTGTCTTGGTGTGTTTGGCTGCTAGGGCCACCAAACTATTTATCAGCTTGATGAGCGTTGTTTGCACCTCTAGGATTTCCTGCCGCAGGGCCATGCGAATCGCGGTCGCAACCTGATCGTTTCGGCTCTTAGCGGTGTGGAGTTTTCCACCAACCTCCTCACCCGTCGCGGCTATGACGAACTCCTCGATGGCCATGTGGATGTCTTCGAGCTCGGGGCGC
>CAZCRN010000024.1:0-3208 GCA_964501125.1 Hadarchaeota archaeon (SeqCode)
CAAAAAACGTATTAAGAAAATTCAAAAGCTAATTCCTGGTTTTAAAAATGTTAGCCAGCTTCAGGACATCTTCCGAAGATACAAAGTTGGCAAAATTAGCCCGGATGATTTTGTCGAAACGATGATGAAAGAACTTAAGATAAAGGAGGATCAAGCGACCGCGCTCATTTCGCTGTTCAAGGAACTTAAGGAGCTGAAGCCAATCCCAAGCACCTTAACGCTCAGGTCGCACCTCACAGCCGGCTGGTTTTCGGTCCTCCGGGAAATGCGAAAGCGTGAGCCCTTACCGATCCAACTTTTTTCGATTGGTCCCAAGTTCAGGCGCGAGCAAAGGCTTGACGCGACCCACCTCTACGACTCGTGGACTGCATCGGTGGTGGTGATGGCAGAGCGCATGAGCCTCGAAGATGGTTGGAGACTCGTCAAGGACATTCTGCGTCGGCTTGGCTTCAGGCGGGTGAAGCTCATCACGAAAACAGCGACGTCAAAGTACTATGCGCCCCAAACGGAGTTTGAGGTATTCGTCAAACATCCAAAAACTGGTGAGTTTCTCGAGATCGGCGATGCCGGCTTTTACAGTCCGGTACCGCTGAGCAAGTACGAGATCCCATATCCTGTATTCAACTTCGGAATGGGGCTCGAGCGACTGCTCATGGTTCAGACGGGGGAGGTCGACATGCGCGCACTTGTTTACCCATACGTTTACAAGCCACCGGAGTTCTCAGACGCTGAGATCGCAGCGATGCTGAAAGTGGAACAAGAGCCGACAACTCAGGCGGGTAAGCGGATAGCAAAAGCAATAGTGAGGACCGCGAAAAAATACGCTGATAAACCAAGCCCCTGCGAGTTCAAGGCTTACGAGGGCAAGCTGCTCGGTCGGCGAGTACGTGTACGCGTGGTTGAACCAGAGACCAAAACCAAGTTAATCGGGCCAGCAGGGTTCAACACGGTTTATGTGTATGGTGGCAACATCGTCGGCGTTCCTCCAAGGGGCTGGGAACGGGACAAGTTTTTACAGCGGGTTCGAAAACACGGGGTCTCAACGGGCATTGGGTACATGGATGCGTTTGCGGCACTCGCGGCACATGAGATCGAGCGGGCAGTTCTTCAAAGGAAGCGCAAGGTGAGGGTTCGTGTTCCAATCGTCAAGTTGTTGAGCGACATTAACTTGGCCCTCGATGAACCCGCATCTCGATATGTCACTGATAAAAAGAAAAAAATAGACGTTCGAGGGCCGGTGTTCACCACGGTGGTCGCGGAGATTAAATAACTAAAATTCCAAGGTAAAGTCGGCCGGGGTGAATTCTTGCGAGGAAAAATCTCTCCCGTCTCGTTTGGAACGGCGATGCTCCTTGTGGTCACAATCCTGATCTTAGTTACGACTGCGTTGTAGGAGCGCTGCTCTGGAAGAGGAAGCCCTGGAAATAACGCTACGGGTTCAGGTTAAGTTTTTGTCGAAATTAGCCTGAAACGTGGAGAAATTAACCGAAGGTCAACATCACCCTCGGCCAAACCATGCTTTCTCGCTTTTGTATCGAACCTTCCATCTCTCTAAAAAAGATTTGAGTTCGGGCCAAGCACTTTCTGGAATTTTTATAATCCCTTTACCGAGTTGTTGTCCTCCCAGTCTGTGAAGCAACCCACGGTAAGTGTAGCGCTTTTTCCCCACCTTTGAAGTCCGGCCGTAAAGCGTCTGCGAGAACTTGACTTTCTCGACCTCGGACAGCTCGTCCACCCAGATTCGCACGAGCCTCACGGGGTGAAGGCCCAACAACGCTGGGGCCGATGGAATCTTGACCGTTCCGTACAACTGTATTCCGTCCCTGAAAACCCCACGCAAAAACGATTTGTCTGCTCGCCTCAGTCCGTCGAGCGAATAACACTGGGGCTCAAGCCTGTGCCCCAACTTGACCACAATCTCGCTCACCTTCCTTTCGGCCTTCCGGCGTGAGTCCTCGTCTTTGAATATCAGGAGGAGGTCGATGTCGGATCTCGCATCATGCTCGCCTCTGGCCGCAGAACCGTAAAGGAGGATGGACAGGAGCCTAGGAAGCCTTGAGGCCTCCCGTACGAATTTTTTTAGGACTTCGCTGATTTCGTGTGACATCACTTCCATTTTATCCCCCATGCAGATGATCGACAATCTTCCGGGCGAGTTCAACCGCTTGTTTCGCTTTCTTCCCATCGTCGGCTAGATCGTACACCACTCGTCGGTAGTACCTGCGCATGAGTTCTTGGTAATCTACAGAGAGTTCTCCGGGAAGAAGGCGTTTCACGTAATCTTCAAACCTCTCATGGTGGTCGCGGGGATGGATATCGTCACGGCCCAGAATCGCATCAATTGCGTGTACCGCGGCTTTGAAAGCGTTCTCGACTGCGATGTCGTGATTTCCGAGCTCGAGTTCACGCTCGGCCGCGAGGAGACGTCTTTTCATCGCGTCAATATGTTTAGATTCAGATCCCATTGGTATCCCTTTGTTAATTATTAACAATATCGCACATATTTATGCCTTTTGGTTAAGCATTAACAAAGTTAGATATGTTGTAGCATTACCCTTTCATAGCCTCGGTAGCAAGTCGATGGGCGACGCGCAGAGGTTCAGGCAACCTGTGGTCTTTCACGGTTTCCGTAACTACACGAATGGCCGTATCTAGCGAAAGCTTGTGTCCGACGCTGACGTATACCGGTGCCGCATTCGGGCAGGTTCGGAGCACAGCACCTATGGTTTCACCTTTATCCTTCAGCAGGGAATACGCGCCCCTTCGGTTCGGCGGCTCCTTGGCACTGCCGCACAAACGTTTCTTGGCGATACCTAGGGCGGGCTTGTTGAGCAAAACACCTAGGTGACAAGCGAGTCCAGCGCGGCGCGGATGTGCAAGCCCCTGAGCTCCCACCATGTAGACATCCGCTTTCTGACCCTCGATGGCCTTTAGGAGCGCCTCTAGTTCTCTGAAAGCTAGAAAGGTTGGAATGTATGGAAACTTAAGCTTCGTTTTCACGACTCTCTGACGCAACACCCTTAGGCTCTTATAATCGAGCACAGCGCAAGCCGCGCATGCGCGAGCCCCCCGGGCAAATGAGACGTCACATCCAGCGATGGTTTCCAGTTTTTTCACAGCATCCCGAAGGACGACCCGTTTGGCTATTTTCTGTTGAATTTGCGCGAGCTCATCGAGGTCGATTTTTTCTATTTTCAAAAGGTGCATC
>CAZCRN010000024.1:3218-7219 GCA_964501125.1 Hadarchaeota archaeon (SeqCode)
ATCATGGCACCGCCGGATGTTGCTTATGCGCTAGAAGTTAAAAAGAGCGCCGCGAACAATAAGCTCGGGGCCGGATTGGCAACCGTCGAAGACCACACGATGATGGTATTCGCGATCAAGCGCAAGGGGAAGTATGTTGACCTGGAGCACGTGCGTGAGAAAATAAGCCGCGATGCCAAGCGCAAGTTCTCGGTAGAGGAGACCTCAAAGCTGCTCGACTCGTTAATCAAGCGCGGCTGGATCGAGACTAAGGCTGGCGAATACGCGATCACGGATGCTGGACGCGAGTGGTTCGAACGACGCTGGCGAAAGGTTCAATCTAATCTCAACCGGGAGTACCTAACCGTTTATCGTGCCAAGCAATACTACCCACACGTCGCGGACACGATGCTCGAGTTCTTCCGCGACCGTTACGTCTCAGTCTTCAGGCTTTTCACAGGCCGCGCTTGGCTGCAGCGGAAGTGGGGACCGCGCTACATTACCATCAAGAGCAAGGCGGACATCACGAAATGTTTGAATGTCCATGGAATCGATTTCATCCCATATATTCACAAAATCGACGAGGATCGCCCGGACTGGTTTGTCATCGATTTCGATGCAGGTAAGCGCGTTCCGCTGGACAAGACGAAGGAGGTAACTAAGATGGCTTACGATGTGCTCACAGACTTCGATGTTAAGCCATTGATCAAGTTCAGCGGGTCGCGAGGTTTTCAGATTTGGGCGCAGTTCAAGCCCCACGGTTTACCAAAGGGTTATGAGCCACTCGAGCTTCGAACGGGTAAGCGAGAGCGCAACTTCTTCAACTTCTACGCCGATCTGATGCGATTTGTAGAAGCCAAGGTTGCAAAGCAGCTGCCGGGGCTCACGACGGCCGAAACAGCTCGCAAGGAGGCGCGGGCTGACAAAGTCCTGCTAGATGCTTCAATTATCAAGCCCATGGGCGATGTCCGCGCTCCTTATAGCATTCACTTCAAGACCTGTTTGGTTTCGATGCCTTTGGGCTACAAGGAGCTCGATCGCTTCGAGCTGGCAGATGCGGATCCGGATAAAGTCGTTAAGCGTCATGCCAAACGTGGCAACGAGTTCGTGTTAAAGCCGAGTGATGGAAGCGGATTGTTCGATGCACTCGTCGAATGGGCATCGAGGTAGCTCGTTTCTTCTTTAAAAAGAACCTCCAGCCAATTCGAAGGCGGGGAAAATGTCTCAATTGAGACATGTCTCATATGAGACAAGTTCCGAGAGAAGGTATTTGCTCATCTTTGATCTGAAAGGAGGCAGCACGGCGGGTAGACGACGAATAAACAGATATCTTGAGCACCACGCGCGCATGATCCAAAAATCGGTTTGGGAATTCAATGATTTTCATGAGCTTAGAGATGCGGCAAAACTTGTGAAAAAACTTGGAGGAGAGTTGGTCGCGTTTAAGAAATCTGATGCGATCTACTTCAACGAATGTCTCATTTGAGACATCATACCAATTTTTAATATAGCTCGATATTCAACGGGATTGGGTGTTGAGCTGATTCTCACCTTCGAGCGAGAGAAGACAATCATTCGTGAGCTACTGAAAAAATTAGGCGCAACCGATGTGGAGGCAAATACAACGGCCGAAGTCCTAGCCGAGGGTGACCTGCGCGGCTTCGGCTCGCATGGAATCTTACGCTTGCCTTACATCATCCGGGCCCTGAAGCGGGGGACGATCGTTGCAAGGGCCCCGGTAAGGGTCGTAAAGGAAACGCCCACAACCGCCTTAATAGATGGTGCCCACGGGCTGGGTCACCACGTCGCGACCCGTGCGATGAAGCTCGCGATCGAGAAAGCGAAGAAGCAAGGCATAGGCGCAGTTGGGGTTTACAATTCAAATCACTTCGGCATAGCTGGCTATTATGCCGAGTTGGCCATGCGCGAAAACCTCATCGGGATAGTAGCCACGACGACTGATGCGTTAGTTCACCCTTGGGGCGGGGTTGAGCCTTTGCTTGGAACCAATGCGCTTGCGATTGGGATCCCTTCCGAACCTCCTGTGTTGATGGATATGGCGATGAGCGTTGCGGCCCGAGGGAAGCTAGTCAAGGCGATGAAGGAAGGCAGACCCATCCCCGAGGGTTGGGCGGTAGATCGTGGGGGCAGACCGACGACCGATCCAGCAAAGGGCCTAGAAGGTGCACTCAACCCATTCGGAGGGGTTAAAGGCTATGCACTAGCGTTTGTGCTCGAGCTTTTGGCGGGCCCACTCGTGCGCGCAGCGGCTGGCAAGGAGGTTAAGGGGACGCTTGAACCCGTGGAGGGTTTTTGTACTAAAGGTGATTTCATGATCGCAATCGACCCGGCAGCATTTGGATCGCTCGAGGAGTTCAAAGCGCGAGTTCAGAAGTTTGTGGGGGAGCTCAAAGCATCTCGCAAGGCGCCTGGCGTTGATGAAATCCTCGTCCCAGGGGAGCCTGAGTTCAGGACGCGGGAGAAACGCTTGAAGGAGGGAATCCCGATCGCCGATGAAGTCTGGGCTGAGGTCGAGCGAGAAGCGAAAGGGCTCGGCATTGAACTTGAGAAATTGCAACTCGGTGCCTAAAGTCTTCGCAGGAGGGCCTCGGCAGCAACCACGAGGGGCTCGATACAATCGGACACCGGCGGAGCGTAGCAATATTCTATTTTCGCAAATTCTTCGACTGTCATCCCGTGCTGGATCGCGAGTGCTAGCATGTTCGCGCGTTCTGCGGCACCTTCTGCGCCCAACACTTGTCCCCCAATGAGCTTGTGTTGGTCGACCTCAGCTAGGAGCTTCACGATTATCGGCTCTGCACCCGGATAGTATCTGGGTCTGCTGAGCGTACGAATTCGCGCGCTCACGGGCTTGAGACCTGCCTCCTCGGCCGCGCGAGTCGTCACACCTGTTGAAGCTATCTCCAAGGCGTAAGCGCAAGTGACGACGGTGTTGAGGGTTCCAGAGTACACGGCATCACCACCTGCCGCATTCGTCCCCGCGACTTTACCCATTCGTATGGCAGTGGTCGCTAGCTGGCTCAATATCGGCCGCCGGGTTATGGGGCAAAAGCTCTCGGCGCAATCTCCCGCTGCATAAACTTCTGGGGCACTAGTTCGCAAGTGATTATCGACTTTTATCCCTCCAGTTTCCCCCAGCGCTATACCTGCTGTCTTCGCCAGCCTGACTTCTGGCTTCACCCCCGCAGCGATGATCACGAGCTCGGCTGGCAGCTCCTTCTCTTTAATCACGATCGATTTCACACGCTCCTTGCCTCGAATTTCTTCAACCGGTTGTCCGCAGGTGACCTCGATCCCCTTTTCGCGCAACCGCTGGGCAACGGAATCTGCCATATCAGGATCCAGCATCCCCGGCAAGACAGACGGAAGCATTTCAACCAAAGCGACATTTAGCCCTCGCTCCCGGAGTGCTGCAGCAGTCTCGATCCCGATCGCCCCAGCCCCAACGACAACCGCATTTTTCGCTTTATCGAGGGCAGCGATTATCCCGCGCCCATCCTCAACGGTTTTCACCACGTGTACGCCCTTGAGTTCGATCCCCGGCACCGGTGGCTTGAAAGCATAGCTGCCAGTTGCGAGGATCAGGGCATCATATTCAAGACTCTCGTGTTTGCCGGTTTTGGGTGATGCGATTTCAACCGTTTTTTCACGCGTGTCGATGGCGGTCGCTTCGGTGGACGTCCTGACGTCGACATTGGGCAACCTAGGGGCAGGTTCGATTAGCTTTTCGATATCTGGGATTTCGCCACCGATCACAAACGGGATGGCGCAGGGGTGATAGATCGCATAGGGGCGACGTTCGATGACGGTTATCTTTGCCTTCCGATCGACTAGCCGCGCGGTGGAAGTGGCCGTTAGCCCAGCCGATTCGAATCCGACGACGACGATGTGTCTCAAGTCATTACCCACGTTTGGCGCGCTTTAGCATCTCGACTACGGGCAGTAGCTCGCCCGATAAGAAACTTATGCATGCACCCCCGCCCGTGCTCACGTGCTTTATC
>CAZCRN010000025.1:0-7055 GCA_964501125.1 Hadarchaeota archaeon (SeqCode)
CAGTTGATCCAGCCAGATGGCAGGGCTCTCTTTTTGCCCATAGATCACGGGTACTTCCAAGGGCCAACGCACAAGCTGGAGGAGCCAGGCAAAACCATTGAGCCTCTCTTGCCCTACGCAGATGCCATCATGCTCACGAGGGGAATCTTGCGTTCTTGTGTTGATCCCCTGAAATCTAAGCCGATCATCCTTAGGGTTTCGGGTGGCACGAGTATGGCTAGAAGGGACGAATTGGATCAAGAAGGGATCACAACCTCGGTGAAAGAAGCTATCCGACTTAACGCCAGCGCGGTTTCGATGTCTATTTTTGTTGGAAGTGAGCACGAACACCAAACGTTGTTGAATCTTTCGAATCTCGTCAACGAGTGTGAGGAATATGGGATTCCAGTAATGGCGGTCACAGCCGTAGGCAAGGAGTTGGAAAAACGCGAGGCCCGATATCTCGCCCTGTGTTGCAGGATTGCCGCTGAACTTGGTGCGCGAGTGGTAAAAACATACTATTGCAAGGAGGGCTTCGAAAAGGTCGTGCGGGGTTGCCCAGTGCCTATAGTCATCGCAGGGGGTCCCAAAGTGGAATCTGAACTCGAAGTCTTTGAATTTGTCCATGACGGCGTTCAAAAAGGCGCTATAGGGGTGAATTTGGGCAGGAACATTTGGCAATCGGATTACCCAGTGGCGATGATCCGCGCCATCCGTGCCATCATTCATGAAAATGCCACTCCGAAAGAAGCGCAAGAGTTATTCAACGACATCAAAAGTGGCAAGAAAGAGTGATCGGTGAAAACTTCAAACAATTGCCGAAAAATCCTTTAACTCATAAATCATTAAAGCCGTTCATGCGCGTTGCAATGTACTACAACAACAAAGATGTGCGCTTAGAGGAGCTACCAAAACCGAAGATCGGCCCGGGCGAACTCCTTGTAAAAGTGATGGCGGGCGGCATCTGTGGTTCAGACGTGATGGAATGGTATAGGATTAAAAGAGCCCCCCGAGTGCTGGGACATGAGATTACGGGAGAGATCGTCGAAGTTGGGGAAGGTGTGCAGCATTACAAAGTGGGTGATCGTGTTTTCGTTTCTCACCACGTTCCCTGCGGTAGATGTCGCTACTGTCTGAGCGGTCATCATACCGTATGCGACACTCTGCGCACGACGAATTTTGATCCCGGTGGGTTCGCCGAATTCGTACGCGTACCACGAATAAACGTGGAGCGCGGTGTGTACCTCCTACCCGAAGAAGTGTCTTTCGAAGAGGGAACGTTCATAGAGCCTCTGGGCTGCGTTGTCCGCGGACAAAGATTGGTGAATATACAGAAAGGACAAAGCGTGCTCGTCATAGGCAGTGGCATCGCTGGGATACTCCATATTCAACTGGCTCGCGCGCGAGGAGCAGGACGCGTTATTGCAACCGATATAAACGAATATCGTATGAAGGCAGCGCGGAAATTCGGGGCAGATGCAGTAATACATGGTGAAGAAGACGTCCCCGTGAGGGTACGTGAACTCAATGAGGGCAGGCTTGCGGACCGTGTGATAGTTTGTACAGCTGCTGCATCAGCAATCGCTCAGGCATTAAAATCCGCTGAGCGTGGTGGGATTGTCCTATTCTTTGCACCAACGGAGCCTGGCATTAAGATCCCAATTCAGCTTTGGGAAATTTGGCGCGATCAAATAACACTCACCCACTCCTATGCCGCAGCCCCTGAAGACCTCACTGCGGCGTTAGAATTGATTCGCGCTCGTAAGGTGCGCGTGCGTGAAATGATCACACATCGTCTGAGCCTAGCACAGACGGGTCTGGGCTTTCAGCTCGTCGCCCGCGCCCAAGATTCTCTTAAAGTAATTATTGAGCCCCAGAGAGGGTAACAACTGAACAAACATCGCTCGCCTCTTCACGTGGCTGGGAACATCGAATAGGGTGCAAGGATCGCATTCCTCACTGGTGTATCGTCTCCAAGATGCTGAGGGCGTTCCAAATAGTCGTGCGAGTGTGGATCGGCATGTTCGGGTCATTGCTTATCTCGTCCAAAATGTGCACAGCGGAAGCCGCCCTCACGACTGGATCGTCTTTTTCCTCGAGGAGTTTCGCTCTGGCTTCACTTGCAGCTCGACGGATGTTTCGCGGTACCGATGTATCCTCTGCCACGCGCGCCATAATGTCTGCTACTTGCCGAAGCTTGGCCGATGCCATTTTTTCCACCCGTGAGCATAGTCAATCTGCTAATTTTAAAGAAAGGAACTTCATAAAAATCTAGGGTCTTCGATGCAAGAGAAGCATGTCACGAAAATAACAGATATGTTGCTCTCCGGCGGAAAAATGTTGTCAATTCACTGTGGTGAGTGCAAGAGTCCGCTCTTTGAATATCAAGGCAAGGTTGTGTGTCCGGTCTGCGGTGAACGAGAAGCCGAGGTACCCCCCAAGCCTACGGCAAAGCCGGCTGCCGTTGGAGCCGAGCGCGTTTTGCGTGAAAAGCTGGATTGGGTAACTGGCCAACTTCAAAAGGAAACGGATCATCGCAAAATTTCCGAATTGCTTGAGCTCATGAAATCTATCCTTGAAGCACTTGAGAGGGTAAAGAGGTGAGCACATGCGTAGGGAGAAAATTTTGCAAATACTAAAAGCCGCGGATAAGCCACTCAACATCGGCGAGATATCAAAGCGAGTCGGTGTGGACGTGCCACGCCTGCGAGTCGATTTGTTCCGTCTGATGGGCGAGGGAAAAGTTGAAACCAGGCGAGTGGGCGGCCAGCTAACTTGGACCCTTAAGGTCAGCAAGCCGATCGAAAAACGCTATGAAAAGCTTGCCAAAAAATACACGCCGTGATCCAATTGGGTTGGCTGGACCTCGCGAGGATCGTAATCGCCGGAGCCTTGCTCGGCGTGGTGGTCGGCAAGCTGGTTGTAAGCAGGCCTTATTATCTGGATAGGCTGCGCCCGCGGTTTTGGCGCAGGGTAGCCAGGCGGATGGACCGGTGGGACTGGCTGAGGCTTTTTTGTGTTGCGATCATATTTGCGGGTTTGGCACTCTTCGTGATCTTCTGTGTAAAGTGGGGCATCGAGGTTATGGGATGGGAACTTTTTTCCGAAGAGGAATACGTATTCGCAAGACTCAAGAGAATTTCGTGGCCGGCATTGTTGATAACCGTTAACATCTTGCCTGTTTTCGAGGAGTGGATTTTCAGGGGGATCTTGCTCGAGGAGGCCTCCCGTCGAACTCGCTCGCGCGTGGCGGGGGTTTTGATTTCGGCGCTCATTTTTGGCGCGTTTCACTTATCGAATCCCGGCACCTACTTGGCATTGGCGATACCCTCGATGGCAGGCGGCGTGCTGCTGGGCATATGCTATTTGTTCAGCGGGTTGGCTGGAGCCATCGTGATGCATTGCATTTATAACACGCTTGTGTGCGTATTCCTCACGTGAAATTGGAGCGTAGAGGCTGGCACGGCGCCCCTTGCCCCCCGCTAGACGTGTCAAAAGGCCGGTTCTCCACATTCGGTGTAGCGACGAAGAGGCCGACCAAACTTGTGCTCGCTTGCTACCGGAGTAACTGACAACACCCTGGCGCAGCAAATCTCGGTGTGTGAATTCCTCCATCCCATTGAACCAAGCCCACTCCAAAATCCTGCGCCAAGTCCGCTCACACGGCCTCCTCATTCCGTCCACTCCTTCGCTTAGTTGTGAATGTCACTCACAACTAAAAAAACGGAAAATTCATTTGAGCACCCTTGGTAACTAAACTCTCAATCTCGGATTCCAGCCTCAACTATCTGAAACGTTGCACTTTCAGGCGGGAGCCCCGGATGGTCGACCAGCTTCGCCACACGGATGTTGGCTTTGCCCTTGCGCAAGTAAACCCGCGCGGTCGCCGAGTGCCCGAGCACATGGCCACCGATTGGCCGAGTTGGGTCACCGAAGAAAACATCTGGTTTTGATTGCACGTGGTTTGTGACGAAGATCGCCAAATCATGCAGTTCCGCAAGCTTGTGCAGCGTCGCTAAGTGCTGCCCGAGCTTTTGCTGACGTTCCGCTAGTGCTCCCCGCCCACAATATTCGGTGCGGAACAACGACATCAGCGAATCGATCACCACGAGTTTGATGTTGTCCTTTTTCACGAGGTCTGTTGCCTTTTCTATCAAGAGCATTTGGTGGTCGGTTGTGCATGCACGGGCCACATAAATGTTTTCCATCGTTTCTTCGGGGTCGAGGCCAACTGCTTTCGCCATTTGAGCGATCCGCTCGGGTCTGAAGGTGTTTTCAGTGTCGATGTAAATCGCCTTTCCATTTAGTCCCCCCTTCTCAGGAGGTAGCTGCACATTAACGCATAGCTGATGGGCTATCTGAGTCTTTCCCGACCCGAACTCTCCAAAAACCTCAGCTATCCCTTGAGTCTCAATCCCGCCGCCGATTATCTTGTTGAGAGCCTCGCTGCCAGTTGATATGTAACCTATGTGTTTGCGGCGTTCCCAAACCTCCGTGGCCTTTTCGTAACCCATCTTTGCCGCCTCGCGGGCGGCGTTTATGATGCGCATGGCGCTTTTGGTGCCAAGCTCAGCGGCATCCATGAGCTCGCCAGTTGTTGCAACGGCTATGCTCTCGATCGAATCATAGCCGGCCCCCCGCAGCTTCTCGGCAATCGCAGGTCCAACACCTGCAAGATCTTCAATCTCAGTCATCCCATCACCTCGAACGAGCCTCTAACCCACGCCTTTAAGCGTATTAGGGGGAGAGAGGTGACCGAAAGTAATTGGACAAATTTTACCGGGGATCTAACATGGAAAAACCGACACCGGTGAATCTCGAGCGACTTCTGAAATCGAGGATCGTTGTGTATGTAAAGGACGGCCGCCAGCTGCGAGGCGTGCTGACCCAATACGACGATTACATGAATTTGTTGCTCGAAGATGTTGAGGAATATGCAGGAGAAAAGCTAATCAACCGACACAAGCTAATGATGGTAAAAGGTGGCAACATCCAGGCGATATCTACTTGACCCCTTCGAGATAGTAAACGGCCTTTCTGGCCTCATAGACCTTTTCTCCAATAGGGGTAAGGCGATAGCCAGCATCGGATTCAGCGACCAACCCATGTTCAACGAGGCTATCGAGGTGGCACTTCACAGGCCACCAATCGTCGGCGCCGAGACGCCTGCGGATTTCTCGAATGACCACCGGTCCGCGCGTGGCGATGATTATGAATGTCCGAAGGCGTTCCTTATCATCCTCCAGCCAGCGTATTTCGTCAGGGATTTTGACCATGGGGCGCCTCCAGAGTCCATACATCAATCCGCATAAAAGTACTTGCCGAGTTCCTTCTGCTCGCGGTCGAGCTTGCTGCCAGGTTTATTCGCCCTAGGTCTGCCGGTTTGGGGATCGCGCCTAAAGGTTATGCCGACCTCACGCAAAAACAGGTTCATACCAGCCCGCATTTCAAGCGGCCCATGGGTCTCGCCGGTACGCCCCGGCTCACCCGTGAATACCAGCAAACGATCCGCAGTGTAATCGATGGCGAGTATATCGTGATCGACGATGAGCGCCGCAGCTTCACGCTTCTCGATGATCCGCCTTATGGTTCGAGCCATGCTCAGGCGCTGTTCGACATCGAGGTAGGCGCTTGGTTCATCGAGCAGGTACAAATCAGCCGGTTGCCCGAGGCACGCAGCTATGGAAACCCGCTGGAGTTCTCCACCGCTCAGCCCCGGCACGGGTTTGTCCATTAATGGCTTTACCTCGAGAGGCTCCAAAATTTCTAATTCGAAAGCTCGATCAATCTTTCCCAAGCCCTCACACAGCCACGCCTCGACCGTTCCATCGAAGTCAGCCCGCAGGTATTGGGGTTTATGTGCCACAGTCAGGGGGATCTCGATGCGCCCTTTCGTCGGTTTGAGTTCCCCCGCGAGCAGTTTAACAAAAGTCGTCTTCCCAGTGGCATTTGCTCCCAGTACGCCAACGACCTCGCCCGCATACATCTGGCCAGGGCGGACGCTCAGCCTGAACTCCTTGAAGCGTTTCGCTAGCTTCGGATATGCGAACATGGGGCGGCCGGCCACTCGAGCCTTGGTGGGTGGCCTGACCTCGAAGCGGATCGACTCCTTGCGAAATCTGATGTTCTCCTCACGCAGATAACCGTCTAGAAACACGTTTACCCCAACGCGTGTGCCTCGGGGCTCCGACACGACGCCATACGCACCGGGCGTGCCATACATGACGTGCACGTAATCGCACATGTAATCTAGCACCGCGAGGTCATGTTCGACCACTAGGACGGCTTTTCCGCCCTCCGCTAGCTCGCGTATGACCCTTGCTGCATTGAGGCGCTGGTACACGTCGAGGTGTGAACTCGGCTCATCAAAATAATATACGTCGGCATCTCGGGCTGCAGCGGCCACGATCGCCAAACGCTGTAATTCTCCGCCGCTCAGCTGGTCAACCTTGCGATCCAGTGCCTCGGCCAAATCCAGCTTAGCCGCTAGTTCGGCAGCGACCCCCCGTTCATCGACTTTCTCGAGCAGCTGGGATGCTTTTCCCTTAACGACATCTGGCAGTTTGTCGATGATTTGGGGTTTGGATATGGTTTTGATACGCCCAATTTGCGCGAAATATGCTTGGAGTTCGGAACCCTTGAAGAAATCTTTCAGGGCGGCTGGGCTTGCGGCAGTGGGCTGACCCAAATTTGGCTGTAATTTTCCAACTAACAGATTAAGGGCCGTGGTCTTGCCGATGCCATTTTGCCCGACCAAACCAGTGACCTTGCCCTCGCGTGGTATTGGTAGTCGGTAAAGCGCAAACCCATTCGGACCATAGCGGTGGATGCAGCGACCTTCGAGCTCCCGGGGGAGATTGATTATAGCTATCGCGCCGAACGGGCACTTGTGGGCACATATCCCGCAGCCGCTGCACAATTCCTCGGAGATCAGAGGTCTGTCGGTTAGCTCATCGATAACCACCGTCTCCTCCCCCGTTCGTACCCCGGGGCAGTATCGCTGGCACTCGAGCCCGCAGCGCCCGGGCTGACATTTCTCCACATCTAGCACGGCGATTCTCGGCATTCGATCGCAA
>CAZCRN010000026.1:0-6882 GCA_964501125.1 Hadarchaeota archaeon (SeqCode)
GGCCGCATTAGAACCAGATGGAGCTAAGCGGTTGTCTCGGGTAGCTTCGAGTTCTGAAATCATCGTGTTGACGACGAACCGGAAAAATCAAGAGACACGGATTCCGAGGAAAATCGGGCTTAAAGATTAAGGCTAACCCAAACGTTTCCGCAAATCGTTCAAGAAAATCTGTCCATCGGTCTTGCGGGTGGGATCTGCTTCATTTGAAACCACTTGCTTAAATTTATCCAAAAACGCGGGCATATCCGCGGTTTCGCTGGAGGCCTTCTCGATCAACTTCCGGAGCTCCTGGGGGTAAACTAAGTAAGCCATAACAGAAGAAAATGAGTCCCAAATGAGCTTCATTTCCGCCTCTTCCATCCAAGGCACCTAGAGGTTTATGGAGGTCTCCTTGAGGGTCTCCATGCTCACGGTCGTTCTAACACTCTTAACTGCATCAAATGAATTAACGCGATTTTCAACAAATTTATTTAGCCCCTCGAGATCACGAACACGAACCTTTATCATTAAACCGTGATAGCCAGTCGTCCGATATAACTCACATACTTCGCGACAACGGGATAGAGACCGCGTTAACTCGCGTATACCTGTGGTATCGACGTTAACGCTTACAAATGCCGTCAGTCCTCGGTCGAATTTCTGCGGATCGATGAGTACAGTATAGCCCTTTATCACACCAGATTTCTCGAGCTGTTTAATGCGCTTCCGGACGCCAGAGATACTCAGCCCAACTTCGCGGCCTATTTCACTAAAAGAGGTTCGAGCGTTTGTATTTAACATCTTCAAAATCTTCATATCAACGCTGTCCAACCTCTCGGCCCCCGGTCCAGACTCGAGTTTAGTTGCGGTATCTCGGTATTTATCCCTTGTGTGCTCAATTTTGCACATTTTTTAACAGATTGAAATCTTTCCGCGGGCCAGTTCCGTACAGAATTTGTTTATGTTTTCAAGTTCAGAATTCATTACCTCTTCTATTCCTTTTTTAACATCCTTAATGGATGCTCCCGGTTTCATGATAACTCGCGCAACAGCGATCGCGGGTTGATCTATTGGCTTGCCGATCTGACTCACCAACCAAACATAGACTTCATCTAGATCCGGCACTCGCGCGTACACGCGACTTGCTATCCGATGCGTTAGTATATTGTAAATCTTTCCAACATGACTCACCGGATTCTTACCGGCTGCGGCCTCAGAGCACACATGCCTGTTCAGAGGGATCACACCGTTCACCCGATTCCCCCTGCCAACCTGACCTGAGTCCGCTCCGTCCGCGCTAGTTCCCAACACAGTTAAGTAGACCCCACCTATGCCCCTACCTTTAGCATCCAGCGTGTTGAGATCAACTGTAATTTTTTTGAAATCTGTGCTTTCTTTAACAAATTTCTTCAGCTCCTCAAGGATTTCGGCTTTCTTTCTAAAGTAGTCCTCCTCGCTCTCGACAAATTTATCCACGAATGCCATTCCGATAGTTAAATACAATTCATTGTTTTTCCTGA
The DNA here is from genome assembly GCA_964501125.1 of Hadarchaeota archaeon (SeqCode). Classification (GTDB taxonomy): domain Archaea; phylum Hadarchaeota; class Hadarchaeia; order Hadarchaeales; family CAZCRN01; genus CAZCRN01. Next base: position 1,500 of record CAZCRN010000026.1, read on the forward strand.
ACCCCATCACTTTTACATCTTCACCTGACTCTGGAAACTCTTTTTTGAAACTTTTGGAGTTTATGTGCTTTTCCGTTTCAAGCACGATCATCTCCGTCCTCGTCATGGGCGCGTAGCCGACAGCAGCAGACGTATCATTTGCGCACAAAACTTTCCCCTTTCTTTTGAAGATGTCTACGAGGGCTGCTGAACCTGGCTTCAATTCAACTTGGTATTTCACGTGTTTTTCAGGATCGATGAACCTGAAATTTTTCTTGAACCAATCCTTTGCTGCCTCTATGGCTATTTCCTCGACGGGTACGCGAACACCTTTAACCTCAGATGTTGCTCGATCACCGAATATGAAGAGCATGGGGCGTTTTACAATGCCTCCACCAAATCTCGTTTCAACCTCGCCAGCGACAAGCAGCGATTTGTCAGCGTTGTGATGCATTATCGCTCCAAATTTTTTCAAATATTCCTTGCACAGCCTCACCGAGACCCGATCGAGTATTGCATCGCAAATGTGATCTGGGTGACCAAGACCTTTCCTCTCTACGATCTCTAGTTTTTGTTTCTGGAGGGGAAGTTGTTTGAACTCCTCCACAATTATGTTGCGCCTCATTATAACACCAAAGCGGTTGTGGGTTGGTGGGGAGGCTATTTATGAGTTTTGTCGTTTATTGTAACCGGTAAGAGACCCGCTACAAGGTTGGTCGTGTACCGATGTTCGATGATTCAACGAGAAACCGAGTTGCGAGATGGGTGGCTGGCGACATCATTCTTTCGGATGAACCCGGTCGCGTTCTAAAGCGTTGGCGAGAGATGTTCGGCATGAGCCAAACTGCTCTTGCTAAAGCCCTAAAGATCTCGCCCTCAGTCATAAGCGACTACGAGGCGGGACGGCGGAAGTCACCTGGGGCTACTACTGTCAGACGAATCGTTAGAGCCTTCATCAAGGTCGACGAACAACAGGGCGGACGAGTGATGCAAGCTTTTGTCCACATGTTTGGAGCTCAGCTGCCACCTGACATCGTGCTCGAGATTCGTGAGTTCGGGGAACCTATCGATGGAAAAACTCTATGCAAAGTGGTCGGCGGTGAAGTCATCGCGAATAAAGACTTGCTCGATCGGAAGCTCTTCGGATATACAGTCGTCGATAGCTACCGGGCAATACTCAGCCTCTCCGCGGGCGAATTCGAGCGGCTTTATGGCTTAACGACCGAGCGAGCACTCATTTTTACAGGCGTCACCACCGGACGTTCACCTATGGTTGCAGTAAAAGTCAAGGGGATCACACCTGGAATGATAATTTTTCATGGAAAACTCAAGCAAGTCGACCCGTTGGGTACAAAAATCGCGGAAATTCTAAAGGTGCCCCTTGTCGTTTCACGCTTACCCACTATAAACGACCTAATGGAAAAACTGCGCAAGTGCGCAACCTGAGCCTTCGACGGCGATTGCCGAAACGTCTATAGACAATCCAAAGGTATTTATCGCCCTTCGCTTCGAGTTTTGTAACAAAATCGGCCCAAAGATCATTTAAACCTCAGGTAGGTGACCATGGACGTTGGAATAGTTGGCTATGGAGTTTACATCCCTAGATATCGGCTGAAGGTGGAGGAAATAGCTAGGGTCTGGTGTGCGGACCCCGAGCGGATTAAGAAGGGCCTGCTGCTCGAGGAAAAATCCGTCCCGGGGCCAGACGAGGATACCATAACCATAGCCGTAGAGGCCGGACGCGATGCCGTAAAACATGCTGGAATCGATCCACAGGAAATTGGCGCGATTTATGTTGGCTCCGAATCCCATCCGTATGCCGTTAAACCAACAGCCACTGTAGTGGCCGAGGCTATTGAAGCGACCCCTCACCTGACGGCTGCCGATTACGAATTTGCCTGCAAGGCCGGGACTGCGGGAATTCAAACCTGTATGGGCATGGCCGAAGCCGGCATGATCAAATATGGGATGGCAATCGGCGCTGATACTGCTCAAGGTGCCCCAGGCGATCCACTCGAGTACACGGCTGCGGCTGGTGGAGGTGCTTTTATCATAGGCAAGAACGGCAAAGGCACCATAGCGTCGATTGAGGGAACATATTCCTACACCACCGACACACCAGATTTCTGGCGCCGGGACATGCGGCCTTATCCAAGGCATGGCGGGCGCTTCACAGGTAAACCGGCATACTTCAAACACGTTCTCTCAGCTGCAAATGGTCTGCTTAGGCAGCTAGAACTCTCCCCCCAAGATTTTGCTTATGTGGTATTTCACCAGCCAAATGGCAAATTCCCGCTCCGCGCGGCGGAGGAGCTTGGTTTCACGAAGGAGCAGGTGATGCCTGGACTTCTTGTGACGAAGATAGGCAATACGTATTCAGGGGCCACGCTGATAGGTCTGGCAGCCATCCTCGACCAAGCCAAGCCAGGTGAGCGTATCCTCGCCGTATCCTACGGCTCAGGGGCAGGCAGTGATGCATTCAGTATACTAGTCCAGGATGGTATCGAGGCTAAGCGGGATGCGGTTCCAAAAGTCTCGGATTACGTCAATCGCAAGATAAACATCGACTATGGCACCTACACGAAATTTAGGCGGTTGTTGGTGAGGTAAGATGCGAAAAGTTGCGATAATCGGCGTTGGGCTGACGAAGTTTGGCGAGCTCTGGGACATTTCCTTCAGACGGATGATCGTCGATGCTGGCGTTCGGGCCATCGAGGATGCAAATATCGATAGTAAGCAGATCGATGCCATGTATGTCGGCAACATGTCAGCAGGGCAGTTCATTCGCCAAGAGCACATCGCCTCTCTCATCGTCGACCACGCTGGATTGGTGCCGATCCCGTGCACACGCGTCGAGGCCGCTTGTGCATCTGGGGGGTTAGCGCTGCGCCAGGCAGTGATAGCCGTGGCATCTGGCATGCATGATATAGTTGTTGCATCCGGCATCGAGAAGATGACAGATATCCTAACCGAACAAACGACTGGGGCGCTCGCGACTGCTGCGGACCAAGAGTGGGAAGCGTATGTTGGTTCAACTTTCCCAGGTCTTTACGCGCTGATGGCTAAGCGCCACATGCATGAATATGGTACGACTGAGGAACAAATGGCAATGGTCGCTGTCAAAAATCATCATAACGCATGTTTTAATCCATGTGCCCAATATCAAATGGAGATAACCGTCGAGCAGGTATTGAAGTCAACGCCGGTGACTCCGCCACTGAAGTTGCTCGATTGCTCTCCAATCACTGACGGTGCCGCTTGCGTGATTCTCGCACCAGCCGAGAAGGCTAGGCAGTACAACGACACGCCAGTTCTCGTGGTTGGAACCGGACAAGCTAGCGATACCCTATCCCTACACGATCGCCCAAGCCTGACAGGAATGCGTGCAACCAAAGAAGCCGCAAAAATGGCGTACAAAATGGCCAGGATCGAGGCGTCGGACATCGATCTCGCTGAGGTGCATGATTGCTTCACAATCGCTGAGATCATGGCAATCGAGGATCTCGGATTTTGCAAAAAGGGCGAGGGCGGCAAGTTAACTGAGGAAGGGAAAACAGCGTTGGGTGGTCGGATACCCATCAATACCAGCGGTGGTCTAAAGGGGAAGGGGCACCCCGTTGGCGCAACTGGTATCGCCCAAGCGGTCGAGCTCGTGGAACAGCTGCGCGGTGAGGCTGGAAAGAGACAGGTTGAGGGGGCGGAGATCGGGCTAGCTCAAAATGTCGGTGGTTCGGGCGGAACCGTCGTCGTAAACATATTGAAAAGAGGCGATTAGATGGGCGTCCCGAGATTTTGGCGTGAGATACCGAATCGCTACAACCTAGTTGGCACAAGGTGTGACAAGTGCAATACCGTGTTCTTCCCGCCCCGTTACAGCTGCCCGAAGTGCCGGCGTATCGGGAAGCTCGAGCCTTACAGGCTTAAGGGGCGAGGCAAGATCGTTTCATTCAACGTCACCCACGTTCCGCCTGCGGGCTTCGAAGTTCAGACCCCGTATGCATTAGCAATTATCGAGCTAGAAGAGGGCCCGAGGATCACAACCCCAATCACCGACTGCGATCCAAACGAGGTTAAAATCGGCGATGAAGTCGAGATGGTCTTTAGGCGGTTAGGACAAGAAGGCGAAGATGGGATTTTGTACTACGGTTTTAAGTTCAGGCTAAGTAGACCTAGCTCAGGTAAGTAGCGTTCGCGGTGAATGGCTCTTTATTTACATGGACAAATTTCCTCTGCAAATCCAATTAAATTCGACGTGCAAAAGTCAGGTAACCGGTATGTGCGATCATGTACGTCCGCGGCCGGGTAGCGCCGGGCTTGACCTCGAACTCCCGAACCAAACACTCAATCGTGCGATAGTTTGTGAACCTGTAATTCGGCAGCTTCTCGTATAGCCTTTGAACATGCTCGATGCAAGGCGAAAATACGGCCAGGTGCCCACCTAGCTTGAGCGCCCGCTCGGCGTGAGGTAATACGCGCTCGGGTTGTGGCAGGTCGAGCGTTACGAGGTCTACATCTGACTCGTCGATTCCTTCATAGATATCCTTGCGCTTCACGGTTACCACGTCCTTGAGACCCGCCATGCAAATGTTGTGCTCTGCCACCCGCGCGAAATCTTCTCGAACCTCATAGCTGATCACGCGGCCATCGGGCCTCACTAAATTGCCTATAAACATCGCAAGCGCACCCGAACCTGCGCCCGCGTCCACCACGAGGTCCCCAGGCCCTACGCCAGTATACGCAACTATCTGCGCCGCATCCTTCGGCAGCATGATCTGGGGGACGCGCTTCATCTTCTGTAGATGATCGACTATGCGCGGCTCCAGTATCACGAACTCCTTGCCCAAATGCGAAGTCAAACGTGCACCAGATTTCTGTCCGATTGCCTTACCAAGGTCGACCACGCCGAGATCGGTGTGAAACTGTCGCTGCTCGGCCGTTACCATGTACTTTCTACCTTTTTCATCGATGAGGATAATTTTATCTCCTTCAGCGACCACGGGATCATCACCGAACGAATTTTCGACCTAGATGATATATACGCAACTCACGAGATTATGGAGTGAGAGTCCGCATGAAAATACCATGGCCAGCCGAGCGCTTGAGCAATCGTCAGCTGATCGTGATTCCACTTATTTTCGCAGCCATCATGGCAACTGCAATCGTAGTACGCGGGGTCTCGTGGAGCATCGAATTCGCCGGCGGCACTCTCATACGCGTTCGAGAGCTCGATGATCCACCTGACGCCAACGCTGTCGAAGACGTCGTTGAAGATTTTCTAACCGTTGATGTTAAGGTACGAGTCACGGAAGGTCCTGAACCCGACAAATTTGGTGCCCATATCGAGATTTTAACCTTATCTCCACCCAATTTTAGTTACCATGTTTTCTACGCCCAGTGCTTTGGT
>CAZCRN010000027.1:0-6756 GCA_964501125.1 Hadarchaeota archaeon (SeqCode)
TCTGCAGTTATCGCAGGTTTTGTTCCAGGCCTCGCGGATGTCGACCAGGTGACGATCCAAGAAGTGTTAGATGAGGCTCGTGACTTGTGTTCGAAGCTGGAGCTCGAGACCGCGGTGACCGCCGGCAAGGTTGAGGTAACCGAACCCTCAGCCCAAGCATTGGTAGATGTCTACGAGGAAGTAAGGCGAACAGGTGATCGGGTATCTAAAACCGATGTCAAGCTTCTAGCGCTCGCACTGGATCTTCGTCGAGCCGGGAAGGAGCCAGAGATCATAACGGATGATTATGCGATCCAAAATCTAGCGAGTTTGCTTGGTGTTTCATATCAGCGTATTGCCATGCCGGGCATAACTGAGGTGTTCAGGTGGGAGATGGTTTGCCCAGCGTGCGGTCGCAAATATTTCCCCGGGGTTTTGCGGTGTGAGGCGTGTGGCTCAAGCCTCGTCAGAAAACCGCGAAGGTGATGCCTACCTGCGCGCAAGCTTGAAGCCTGTCCAGGAGATTCCCAAAGCGCCTATCAGCCCGGTGTACCAAAATGAAATTCCACGGTCGAGCAAAGCAGCCGTGGCAGCTATCCCCGCTGGTACCCCAGCAGCCGTGAAGATCAAGATGTATCCACCTTCGACGATGCCGAGGCCCCCGGGTATTGGCACCATGTGCAGGAGTAAACCAACAACCGTGGCGACTCCGATGGCGCCGAAGGATATGGGTTGCCCGAGGGCCCAAAACACGAAATACATTCGTGTGATCGTGAGTACCCAATACAAGGCCGATAAGCTTAGGGCAGGGCCGACGTAGCGACCTCGGCGCAGGATCGTGAACATTTCCTTGCTAAACCTTTCGGCGAACGAGGTCAGGCGGCGTTCGACTTCTCTGATCGATCTAAATCTCTTGATGATCCAGCCGAATCGCCTAACTACCCACCGCGTCACCCGCCTGACTACCCTTGGTTTTGCGCATAAGTAAACGAGGGTGGCTAGGAGTGCAATCACGGTGAGCAGGGCGAGCGTAAGCACGGCGAGCAAGTACAAGGGCAGATGCCATGTGAATACAATAACACCAAGCGCAGCGGACGCGATGAATATGAACGGAATCACATCGAGTGCACGGTCTGCCGCGACGGTTGCTAGGCTTTCACCCATCGATACCCTGCCCAGACGTGAGAACGCGTAAGCCCGAAGGGGTTCGCCACCACCAACCCGGGCACCTGGTACGACCGTGTTGACGAATACCCCGGACAACAAGATTGGAAACATTCGTCCAGCACCAACATGCAGGTCAATCGCCATGGTGAGGATTCTCCACTTCGCTAGCCACAGGAATAAGGCGAGAGTGTGAACGACGAATGCGAGTGCATAAATGCGTGGATCAACCCGGTGCAGGACTGCGGCTATATTTCTGATTCCAACAATCGCGATAAGACCGATGAGGATCGCGACGCCCACCAGAAAAAGTGGGAGTATTTTTTCCCAGGAAAGCCAGCTTTTGGCAGCCACTTAGCCACCGTTGGCGCACTGTGGTCTAAACGCTTAAGAACATTTGTGTAACCTTTTAAATGGCGAACATCGATATAGGCAACGGCATAGGGTGAATGCTTGCACGAGGTCTTGACGATTGGATTGCTGCGTTTTGTGAAGGCTGAGAAAGAGAGGGAGTCCTTTAAGATACTTAGCAAGCACGCTGCGAAGATCTTAGAGGTAGTAAAAAAGTTCCAAGATGTTATTGACGCGTTTTCTAAACACGATGCCGCGAAAGCCAAGCGGTTGATGAGGGAAGTAGATGCGATGGAAACCGCCGCCGATGCTGACAGGAGAAAGTTCAGACGTCTCCTCCGTGAGGGGGCGTTTCTGCCCGTGTTCAGGGGTGACTTGGATAGATTGGTGGGGCGCATCGATGATGTGGCAGATATAGCGGAGGACGCTGCGGAGTTGGTTGCATTAAGGGACAAACTCTTCACGGCTGTCGCTAATGCCGAAAAAAAGAATCCCAAATTCAAGTCGATTTGTAAAACGCTCATCGAGATGTCGGACAAGGCGACGAAGGCCACCGAGGCCCTGAAGGATTCGGTAGACGCCCTAATGTCGGATGTCGACGCCGCAAGCGCAAAGACGAAGGACATCGAGTCATTCGAGCACGAGTCGGATATGCTCGAGCGAGAACTTATGAAGGATTTATGCGCCTACGAAAAATTGTTGGATCCCCTCAGCATGGAACAGATTCGCGAGATAGCCAAGTTAGTCGGCAATATCTCCGACTGCGCCGAAGATGCGGGCGATATTCTATCTGGATTGGCTCTCGAGTTCAAGGCATAGTCAGTTTCTAAATCTACTATGCACTTGTTCTTTTACTATGGAGCACTTCGCCCGCGATTATAAACGCCCAGATGAACGCAACCCCCAGCCAAGGGTCAAAGCGCCAGCCGATCACCAGGCCCGCAAAAACTCCAAGGACATCGAGGATTTGCCATGATTCTAACGCCATTTTTTACACCCACATCAGTAGCGATGCTAGGCAAAAACTCAGAAAACACGTTGTCGTGGGCGTCAAAGCCCATGCGCCCACTATTTCACCTAACTTTCGTCTACTGACTGCGGCTATGCCTTTCACCAATCCTGCCCCGACGACACCACCAACAATCGCTTGCGAGGTGGATACCGGGATTCCCATAAACGTGAAAAAGTGAACAGTTAAGGCCGCTCCAAACAGCGCGACAAATGCGGTCATCGGCCCAAGCGGTGTAATCCCGCTGCCAACGGTTTCCATAACCCTTCGGCTATAGGTAAACGACCCGACGGCAAGTGCAACCCCGCCGAATAGCAATAGCACACGCCCAGCCGCGACCTCCCCACCACCTGTGATGGCGTAAAGTGCACCCGTGGCATTGCCAACATCGTTAGCACCAATCGCATAGGCACTATAGCAGCCGGTTATGATGATAAGCGCTGTAAAGATGCGGTTAAGCGTTACAACATCTTTCACCCGCCGCAACGGGCGATCGAATGCGTGATACAACATGAATGCGAGTGCGGCGGCAACGATCGGTGTTAAGACCCAACATATTCCGATTCCTCCGAGCTTCTCGTAATGAACCACGGCGCCCACATCTGGCCTCATAAATGTAATGGCTATCCCGGCCCCCATGACAGCGCCGACAATGGACTGGGAGGTAGAAACTGGAAGCTTTAGAGTCGTCGCTATGGTGACCCACAGGCCAGCGCACACGAGCGCCGCAACCGCTGCTTCGGGGACGCCGAATCCAGCGCGTGCCCATGTTGCCGGAGTTACTATGCCTTTTCCTATGGTCTCCATAACCGCGCGCCCTTGGAGGACTGCACCCAAGATGACGAATAAAACGACCATCGTGACTGCCCTCCGATAGGATAGGACGCGGGCGCCGACGGCCGTACCCATCGCATTTGCGGTATCGTTAGACCCTATGTTCCACGCGACGTAGAAACCTGCGAGCAGCGCAGCTAGGGTTACAAGTTCAATCAATTTTTCACCGAACCGAATTAGCGAAGCTTCCTAAAATAGTTGGTGAGCAATTTGCAAGCTGCAACACGTGTTACAATCAGAGCTCGATGATTTCTGCTTCTAGTTTGGTTAGGTCGAGTACCGCGAGGGTTTGACGTCCGCTGAGATACCCGCAGACCTCGCCCGGATTGACAACGAGCGTTCGGCCTTCGAGCACCTCTGCCGTGTGAGTATGGCCGCGCACTATGACGTCGTAAAGCCCAGACCCCGCAAGCGCGTTTATGACGTTTTGGCTGGTTCCATGCAACAGCGCGATCCTTCGTCCGCCGAGCTCCAGTATCCCCAGATCCCCGGCCAAATGAGCACCGATTTCACCGAGTTTTGTTTGTACGTGTCCTTTGTCCCCTTCGTTGTTGCCCCAAACGATGTGCAGCTTAGCCTTCAGATCGCGGAATTTTGCTGCAACGAAAGGCGAAACGAGGTCCCCGGCGTGCAACACGTGGTCGACCCCTTGCTCGTTTAAATATTTCACCGCTTTTTCAACGGCATCGAGCCTATCGTGCGTATCGGCAATCAATCCGATTTTCAACAGATCACCTCGTGTTCAATCTGACGATAATGTATAAAATCACTCGGAGAGTTGATTTAGTTGTTGTATATATAACAAATCTCTGAACTCTTCAGGCCGATTTGATAAATTCTAGCGCTACCCGCCCTACACGTTCAATGTTGACAAGTTCGATTTTGTCCGGAGTATCATCGATCGTGTGTAAGTGTAGATACCAGCGCGTGCGCACGTGGGGAAGTCCGAATGCCCTGCTGATCATGCGTCCGAGGCGATCTTTGCGAGCCCTATCGGCCGTGAGGGTTGTCGCTGCCGCTCCAGCGCGCACGAGTGGCACATGATCGTGCGAAGCAAAGATCGTCCAATAAGGCCTGATTTGTAAACCCATACGCTCACAACACTCACGAACGAGCCGATTTGTGTTCGTCGAGGCCCTACATTTCCTAAAGGCACCGCTGCCTTCAACCAAGTAGAGCCGCGAGCCAACGCCCACCGTGTCGAGGTTCAGCACGAGCGCTCCCTCCAGCCCCCTTTGATCCGCAACGAATGCGCGCGATCCTTTCAGGCCCTGTTCCTCGGCTCCGAAGGCCACGAATGTGAGCTCAGCCTCAGCGGGCGGCAACTCAGCAACGGTCCGCGCAACTTCGAGCATGACTGCGACCCCCGAAGCGTTATCGTTTGCCCCAGGTGAAACTCTGCGGCTGCTGACGGCGACGAGCATGCCCGCACACGTTGGTAGGAATACAATCGCGAAACAAGCCCACACGATCGTCCATGCCGCGGGCAATACGCCGAGCGCTCGCGCGAATAAGACGATTAGAAAAATACAAACGATCGGTGCGAGCGCCAATTTTAGATAAACATTAAGTCGACGGCTAACGATGCAAGCGGCCGAGTCATAATGCGCAGTTATGAGCATGTGCTTTTTCGGCTTTTTCGGTTTGAGAGTCCCGATAACATTTTTACTTCTACGCTTCGGCATGGTCTGTGGTAGCACGTGGCATAAGGAGAGGGCCGCGAGGAACACGAGAAGCGAGACTAATGGTGAGAGAGGAAGACTCGCGATGAAAGCGGCCATAAGCAGGCATGCAACTGTACATCTTCGAGTGACCTTGTTAACGAAGCTGAATTCCTGAACCTGAGTTTTCAATCCGCAATTTCTGAAGTGATTCTCGATGTATTCAGCAGCGAGCCGCTCGCCACGCGTTCCAGCCAAGCGCGGCCCAATTTCATAGCCGAGTTTGTCCAAGTGTTCGAATGCGCGACGAGATTCGAACTCGGCCATCTCGATACCGTCGGTCTTTTTGCGCACCACGTCTTTAATCTTGGCGGAGATGGCTTGGTCTACGGAATATTCGGCCGAACGCTGGGAGACGTTTTGAGTGAACACGGCTATCGCTCACCACCTCGCGTGCGTCCGTATTTGCGTGGCTGGCGATATCGTGAGCGCCCGGTTAAGCCGAAGGTAGGCGTGAGCTTACCCGTGAGCACGGTCGCGAGTGATTATTGTGCCTCGGGTCGGGACGTTTACCTCAGGTACGTGAAGGGTTTAGAAGTGCCCGTGACCCCGCCGATGATCCACGGGGCGCTTTATCATGGCATTTTGGAGGCTGTCACCATCCATGCTAAAAAACTGATTTTCAGTGGAATGCCCCCGGAGCTCGACTTTACACATGAACTTTCAGATTTCGGGGAGACCGCGGTCAAAAGGCTTGTTGCAAAAGAACGCGAGCGGCTAGTGCAGGCGAAAGTGAAAGTGGAGGAGCTCAGGGAAATAAAACAGAACATGCTGAAGCTCTGGCGGTTTGAGGCAAGCCAGATCGCGGCAGTGGTTACTTGGAAACTATCGCGCACTCCGCGCATCGGACTCGACAGCCTCGCTGCTTATGCGATCCCTTTCACGACTGAGCACAGGTTAGATGGCACGCGTGTTGGATTGAGCAAATACTTGAGCGTCGACGCGTTCCAAGCGCCGCAGCCAATGGTTTTAGAAATGAAAACGGGGAAAGAGAGGGAGTCCCATAAGCTAGCTCTGGCTGGATATGCGCTAGCTCTCGAGAGCGTATATCGTCAACCGGTTAACTTCGGTATGCTGGCATATGTGCGATTTCCAGCCGACCGTTCAGTACCATACGTTACACGGCGCGTTTATCCGATTGATAACAAGCTGCGAACGCAATTCATGCGCGAGCGGGACTGGAAACTAGAGATTATTCATCGGCGCCGAGACCCCGGCATATCATACCGCTGTCCGAGCACATGCGGGTTTGCGCGGGTTTGTGGGCAGGAAACTTGACGAGTCCCGCGAACGGTTTAATATCCACGAGATGAAACTTACTCATGCGGGGGTAGCCAAGCCTGGTCAAAGGCGCCAGACTCAAGATCTGGTCCCGAAGGGGTTCGAGGGTTCAAATCCCTTCCCCCGCACCACGGTTTAACTGCCAAAGAAGCAAGATTTGGACAGATGTAGAGCAGGGACTGTCTAAATATTGCTTGATTTTTGACCGACCGGCACCTTTATACCAAAAGTAAGACCAAACTTACTTAGTGAAAAACATGACGCTAGCTGTGGTAAAAACCTCGGTTAAGGGGCAATTGGTGATCCCACAGAAGATAAGGCGAGAGCTGGGGATAAAAAACGGGCAATTAATGCTGGTTTGCGCGGCCGGCGATAGGATTATTTTGAAAAAAGTGGAAGCTCCAGAGCCCGGCCTGT
>CAZCRN010000028.1:0-6526 GCA_964501125.1 Hadarchaeota archaeon (SeqCode)
GGTTAAAAATAAGGCTTGTTGGGGATGTCCAATCGCTTGCGGTCGCGTCACGCGTGTGACCGAGCCCCCTTACCAGGTTGAGGGCGAGGGACCAGGGTACGAGACGGATTGGGCAATGGGCGCAAACTGCGGCATTGACGACCTGAATGCGATAACCAAAGCGCACAACCTCTGCGACGATTTTGGGATGGACCCGATCTCCTATGGCAATACGGTTGGCTGTGCTATGGAACTGCGCGAGAAAGGAAAGATACCAGAAGCTGAGCTGAGAGGACTCGACCTCAGATTTGGTAATCCGAAGGTCATCGTTGAGCTCGTTGAACTCACCGCCCTCAAACGGGGATTTGGAGCCGACATCGCGCTTGGGGCAAAGCGGCTTGCTGAGAAATATGGGGCACCTGAGCTCGCGATGCAGGTCAAGGGGCTCGAGCTGCCGGCTTACGACCCGCGTGGGGTCCAAGCCCACGGGCTGGGCTATGCAACTTCAAATCGCGGGGGATGCCACCTTCGAGCTTACATGATCGCACCTGAAATCCTAGGAATTCCCGAGCGCCTAGACCGATTTGCGACCGAGGGGAAGGCCCAGTGGGTAAAAATATTCCAAGATCTGTTTTGTGTGGTCGACTCCGCCGTCGTCTGTAAGTTCCTTACTTTTGCAATCGGGGCACCTGAGATCGCCGAACTGTTGAACGGAATCACGGGCTGGAACTGGTCGGCCGATGATCTGATGAAAACTGGGGAGCGGATTTACAACCTCGAGCGCCTTTTCATAAACCGCGAAGGATTCGGCCGGGAGCAAGACACCCTGCCGCCTAGGTTACTTGAGGAGCCGATGCCCGAGGGCCCGGCCAAGGGACACGTGACGGAACTAGGGCAAATGCTGGATGAGTACTACAAACTTCGAGGTTGGGTCGACGGAAAGCCGATGCGCGAGAAGCTCAAAGAGCTCGGAATCGAGAAATACGCGTGAGTCTTTTTTCCAATTTTTGATGGCGGGCCCGGAGGGATTTGAACCCTCAACCGTCCGGTCACTGCCAGTCATTAGCTGTTAAGAGCCGGATGCTCTACCAGATTGAGCCACGGGCCCACGAGTTATTTTAATTGCTGCCTGAAATTAAGTGTTTGCGGTTTCGATGCTCGTCTTCATCGGTTTAGGCTTGCAAGGTAGCGAAGGGATGTCGCTCGCGGGATTGCGCGAAGCGCAGGGGGCTGACATCGTGTACGCCGAGCTATATACAAGTGCTGTGCCAGGTCTCGACCTGCGAGAGCTAGAGCGGAAAATTAGCAAAACCATCAAAGTCGTCGCCCGCGAGGTGGTGGAGCAGCGCCCTGATGAGATCCTGAATGCCGCGCGGAAAGGCAAAGTAGCATTCTTGGTGCCAGGGGACCCGATGGTGGCCACGACTCACGTTGACCTGAGGCTTCGAGCTGCCCGAGCTGGCATTCATACAAAAGTGGTGCACGCGGCGTCAATCGCGTCCGCGGCAGCTGGGCTGGCCGGGCTCCAGAGCTACAAGTTTGGACGCTCGGCGACGGTGCCATTTCCTGATAACCCATCGGATGCACCATACCAAGCACTGGTCGAAAACTCCAAGCGTGGTCTGCACACTTTGCTGCTACTTGACCTTCGCGCTGAAGAAAAACGGCTAATGACTGTAAATGAAGCCATCGAAATCATGCTGGGGCTCGAATCCAGATTGAAGGAAGGTGTATTTACACGGGATACCCTGGCCGTCGTCGTGGCTCGTGCTGGCTCCGACGATGCCTTAATCCGCGCCGATCGGGTCGGGCGACTTCGTGATCTGGACTTTGGACCACCACCACACGTGCTAATCGTCCCTGGCAAGCTGCACTTTGTTGAGGTAGAAGCGCTCGAGATATTCGCGAATGCACCAGCAGATGCGGTCGAGTAGCATGCTCGAACAAGAGCTCAGGGAGGAAATCCAGAAGTGGTCCCGCAAACTCGATGGGGCCATTCCAGCGGCTGTACCTTCTGATGATCGCGGAAAGGAGCTTCTTAAAAACATAGGGGCCTATCGTAGAGATTCAAAACATTTCTTCGGGTGCGGCGACCTGATCCGGAGTTTCGAATGCTTGATTTGGGCTTGGGCATTACTCGAGATTGGAAAGGAACTCGGCCACCTGAAGTAACGTATCTACGGCATTGCGATTTTTAGATCGACGCACGTATGTCACTCGCCACGTCCGAGATCGCTCGTTCAAGGAGCTCTGCACCCAAGCGTTTGTCGATGTGCACACCCTGCTCGCTTACTTCGCGTGCATGCTGCTCCGCCCAGGGGTAGCATCTACGCGCGGCCTCGAGTCCCACGAATCCAACCTCGGGATAGCGCTTGAAATCAGCGTGTTCAACGAGCTTTGATTCATCTGTTATACCTATCGCAGCCCCCATGCTGAGCTCCCCCGTCCCGGCGTGAGGACCCTCGAGCTCGACTATCGAGTTGTTAAAAATAACGCGAATCCCAACCTCCCGCTTGAGCTTCGGAAGCTCGTCACGCAGCGCATCGTTTCCGCCATGAGCGTTCACCACCACGACCGCCTTGATACCCTTACGCTTCGCCTCCCGCAAAGCACTGCGCAGCTCCGCTATCACTTGATCGAGCGGTTGGTGGCGACCCGTATCGATATCGGGCAGCTCATAAGACGATTTGAGTACACCCAGGAACTTGGCTCCTGTACGCTCCGCGGCCTCGCTGGCAACGTGCTCGGCAAGCCTAGCATCAGTATCGAGCGGTAAAGCGGCGCCGTGTCTTTCCTCGTGGGAGCCAAGCGCTAGGACACCTATGGCTCGGATGTCCACCCTTACACCTTTTCCAATCGCTTCGCCGTCTTCACCGCAGCCTCAACCGCCCTGCGCGCATATTCGTTGACTCGCTCGAGTGCTTGAACCCGACTTACACCCGGGCCTGGGATGCCGAGTCCGATCGGTTTGCCGTGCTCTAGCTCGAGGTCTATCAGTTTCCGCACCGCATGCTGCATCACCACTTCATCGTGCTCGGTCTCGCCCTCGATCACTGCGCCTAGGGTTACTACCGCATCGATATCCGGACGCTGCACAAGGCGCTTTGCGGCGAGCGGCACCTCCAGTACGCCCGGCACTAAAATTTCCGCAGTTACCTCTGCTCCAAGAAACTCCGCATGGCGCTTTGCAAACTCGAGCATTGGTCCGCAGATTTCCCAATTGAACTCGCTGATGGCAAAGCCTAGTTTAACCACATTTTCACCTCCTCAGCGGTCCGACATCTGGGCCTCCTTCGCGCTGCCCGGTGCCGGCCAGTTTTTCTAATTCCCTCGGCTTGAAAAGCAAACGGTAGACGTTACGAGCGTGTTCTCGTGCCCGCTGTTCGGCAAGCTTCGCTAGCTCCTTCGCCGTGGCTGCCTCATCCTCGAAGACGAAGACCTCAATAACGTGTTTGTTGGTTAACAGCTGCGTCCAGATCAGACCAAGCGACGCCTCGTGCGCACACTGCTTGTCGATGGGTGCGGCCCCCGGCATCCCGAATGCCATGACCAAGTTACAACCTTCGTCCAGCAATCGCTTCGCCGCAACTGGCAGGTCTTTGACTCCCGGGACAGTGCGCCGAACAAGTTTAACGCTGCAGAGTTGCTTGAGTTCATCCATGGCCACGCGCGCCATATCGTAGCGCGCGAAAGTCGTATCAACAATTCCAACTCGCTGCATTTCAATCACTTCTGGGGTGCGGACTCCCCCGTTCACAAACTTTCCGGTCTGCACCCCGGGTTCTAACGTACGCTTCGATTATCTCAGCGCCTTCTAAACACGCCAGCTCATTCATTTCCGCGTATTTGGCCGCAGCACTGCAACTCAATGCCCGATTTGTCTTTGCGTCAAGCATCTCGCATATCGCAACAACGGGCGTGATCCCTGCCAACTCGGCGAGTGCGGTGGCCAGCTCGGTGTGACCCTGGCGCGCTAACACCAAACCATCGGCTGCGCGTAGAAGTGGAACATGCCCTGGACTACGGAAGTTATGCCCGAATTCCTCGATCATCGGTCCATCCAGGGCGCTTTCTCCAAGCTTGCCGAGTTCACGGATGGTCAGCGCGCGATCTCGATCCGTGATTCCTGTGTAGGTCCGGCGGTGGTTGACCGAAATGGAAAAGGCAGACCGCTCGTCGTACGGTAAATCGTCCGGCTTAGTTACGGCCAAAACACCGTGGTTGGGGAGAGCCGATGCGTATACATCTGTCAGGTAGGGCAAACCCAGATTATCGGCCACGCGCGGGTGCATGGCAACGCAGATTAGCCCCCCAGCATCCCGGCGCATGATTGCCACGTGTCGCGGCTCGACTGTCCCTGCGGCTATCACCATATCTGTTTCGTCTTCACGATTCACCGCATCGTGGATGAGCACGAATTTGCCTGCTCGCAGCGCCTCGAGAGCTCGGTCGATGTTCAAACTTTCACCTCGAGTTTGACTCGATCCCCATCCGCTAGGCCGAGTCTTTTGCGCAGATTTTTTGATGCTATAACCTCGATGACGTCGGTTAGGTGGGTACGAAAAGGCAAGACGATCGCAACCGTGGCTCCGCGCAATTTTGCGTTAAAACACTTAACGGGACCGAAGGTGCGCTCGGGGGTGGTGAAGCCTTCGATGCGCTTGCCGGGCATGTCCTGAAGCATTTCCCTTAACTCAAGCGACTCCTTATCCAGCTTGAGGTCAAGTGTTCCCGGGTATGGATCAAACCCCAAAGCACGCTTGAATTGCCGTCGATAACCCTCCTGACGTATGTAGTAACTGCCCTCACCTAGACCTGAGACCACTCGCCCAACCAACTTAAGGGCCCGCGGCTTGGCTCTGAAAATCGCGTCCAGATCATGATAGATGGAACGTATGGCTGCTAGGCCGGTCGATGTTAGCTGTACGCTTTGCCCCCGGGGGCCTGGTTCGCGCTTGATCAAACCCTCCCGCTCCAATTCGACCAACCAGCGCGCTGCCGTCTGTTGCGACGTTCCAAGACGGCGGGCGAGCTCCGCTGAAGTCAATCGACAGGGCACCGCATGTGCGCCCACGCGCGCAAGCTCCAACAATACCGGCAAATGCCACGCCTTCATTTGATACCTACCCAAAATTCACTAGCTTCTCAATTATAAGATATAAGAAGCATGATTTAAACCTATCGTGTTGACACTCCCCGCGAATAAATTCGAGGGATTCTTGGAAGCCCGTTACCCGAACCTCCAATGGGTGTGCCATCACCCAGTTTACGCGCCCTCCTGCGCGGACGGCACCTATGTTCAGCGCTCCGGCCACATCTCGGTGCACCTCGATATCGCATCGCTTGCACCTCAGTAGCCTGCCTCGCTTCACCACTTCCTCGCTCTTGCACCACGGGCAGCGGCTCGAAGTCCCCCGCTCGTTCACCGTTTTAACACGAATACCGTATTCCTCGGCGACCTCCCGGATGCGTTTTACAAGGTAGCGGTGGCTCCAGAAGTTGTGCACCATCGCGTTCGATTTTCGTCCGCCGTTAACGCTCGCCCTAATATCCTTGAGATCCCCGACCGCGATCTCCGAAACTCCTTCGCGCCACAGCCGCTCGATTGCCCTCCGTACTGCCGTGTTCACGTGCTGTCTGAATCTCAGAGTCCG
The DNA here is from genome assembly GCA_964501125.1 of Hadarchaeota archaeon (SeqCode). GTDB lineage: Archaea > Hadarchaeota > Hadarchaeia > Hadarchaeales > CAZCRN01 > CAZCRN01. Next base: position 5,634 of record CAZCRN010000028.1, read on the forward strand.
TCGCCTGAACAGCGCTCGGGTTAGCTTCGTGCTCCGCTTTCCGTTGGTCTCCATCGCCACGGACTTCAGCCCGTCTATTCGGTGCGAGAGATACCACCAGTCCGCAAGCGCTGGCCTCCCGCTGTACGCGAGCGCCTGCCTGCCCCCATCCACGACCACCGTCAGCAGCTCGAGCACGCCCAGGTCCACGTAGGCCCTCCGCGACGAGAGCGGTTGATGGGGAGGCTCGACCTCCACCGCTTGTCGGGCGTACCACTTTTGCTTGATGGGATCGTAGATGAGCGTGAGCAGACCTCGTTTTAACCAGCCATTCCATCGCGGCTTACCTTTCCACTTGAGCTTGAGCTCCTTCGGGAGCCTCAGGACTCCAGCTTCAATTTTATAGCAGTCGCAACGCACGAGGATTAGGAGCTTCCGCCTCTTGCTTCCCCTGTCTTTCCAGTAGCGCGGCGGCCTGACTTTTTGGATGTGGGGCGGGAGCTTACCCTCCGCCTTGAGCTTGAGCAAGGCGAAGAACGAGCGCCAAGCCTCGTTGTTTTTTCGTTGGATTTGTTGGGCAGTTGCTGAGCCGACGATGCCTTTGTATTTATCGTAGAGGTCGCGGCTGTACCAGTTGATATCGCCACTGAAGAAAGACTGTCGCCTGCGGTAGTTGAGCTCGTTCCAGAGCCGAATGCAAGCATCTGCGATCTCCAGCAACCGCTCGTGCTGCTCCTCGGTTGGGGCAAGAGCGAAGGTGTTTGTGCGCTTCATCGTTCTCACCTCCGTTCGGACTTTTCATATGGTTTCGGGGGAGAGAGGTGACCGAAACTAATCCCGCTGAAACGGCGATTTCGTCCCCCGCGGTTAAAACCCGGGGCTTTCTCGCCGTGGTTTTTGCAAAAGTTTATAGG
>CAZCRN010000029.1:0-6510 GCA_964501125.1 Hadarchaeota archaeon (SeqCode)
ACGCATTTACTATCTCTAAAAACTCATCGACGGTATATCCGCGACGCATCCCAGCGAGAATCGCATCGTCACCGCTTTGCACGGGCAAGTGTAGAAACTTGTAAATTTTATCGCTGGCGTAGGCGTCCAGCAGTTCCGGCAAAACCCGTTTGGCGGTTGCAGGATTCATCATACCTATTCTGACTCTGAACCTACCATCCAATCCAGTGATTTGGTTAAGCAATCTCGGCAGACTCGTGCCCGCATCAAGACCGTATGCGGCAGTGTCTTGAGCCGTTAACAAAATTTCGCGGTGCCCAGCTTTGATGGCACCATCGACCTCGGACAAAATAGCTTTTGCATCGAAGCTGTGCAATTTGCCGCGTGCCCACTTCACGGAGCAATAGCTACAGTTCGACACACAACCCTCCGAAATTGCGACGATTGCGCTAACGTTGCTCAAACGCAATTTTGGTAGACATGGTTTTTCACATGGTTCACACTTGAGCACCCGCACGTCGGTTTCACCTTGGGCAATTCGCTTGGCTACCGTAGCGATCGAATCGACCGAGTGGCACGTGATGATTCCTGCAAAGGTGCCAAGCTGCTCAATCGATGCTAAGTCTATCAGAGGTAAACAGCCCGCCACGACCACCGATTTACCATCAAGCTGGCCGAGCTCTCGCAATCGACGGAGCACCCGCCTCTGGGTCGGACCTTTTACAGCACACGTATTGACTATGACGAGATTCGCATCGCTCACGTTACTAGCCAACTCGTGACCTGCCTCGGTCAGACATTTGAGCATGATCTCGGTATCTCCCCGATTCATCGTACAGCCGAAAGTCTCGCAGTAGAACCTCACCCAAACACCAAACGGTTTTATTGACTTCAAAGCAATAAAATAGCGTCAGGCGGTTCAATGAAGAAAATTCAGCTCACGCTCGTGCAGATAGACAACTACGGTCCATGGACAGTTACTCCCCACCCCCGCCCAGAGGCCGAGCTACAGACCCTCCAAGCTGAGCTCTTCGCCGAGCTCGAGCGGCAGTTCGCATCACGCGGCGGATTGGTTTTCTCGACTAGGTTCGATAACTTGATCGCGATCACAAACGGCATCTCGCTTGAAGAACATCGCACGATCCAGGAGACCATCAATGGAAAGTTCCCAGTGAGTGTTAGCATGGGCGTTGGCGCCGCTCTAACCCCCTACGAGGCCCAAGTTCAGGCAACGCTTGCTCTCCAGCGTGCTGGAAGCAGCAGATCACCCGAGCGACGGGCCGTGCTCGTGGGCGCTTGCGTCAATTCGCCGGATGAAGACTGGGTGCAGATCGCGCACGTTGACTTGAATCACTCGGCTCTGATCACCGATAGCGAGCCCATCTATGACACCCATCTTCTGCTCCAACGAATCTATCTCTCGCTTATGTCGGCCCTACTCAGACGAAACGCGCTCGTTTTCTATATGGGCGGTGACAATTTCATGATCGCATCGAACGGCTTAGACGCTGATGAGCTCGCCGCAGTTTTCGCCGAAGTTAAGCGAGAACTTGGAGTCGAGCTTAAAGCGGGCGTCGGTGCTGCGAGCTCGGCTGAGGCGGCGGCGCGTTTGGCGAGTCAGGCTTTGCATGAAATTCGAAAAAGCAAAAGCTCGAAGCAAATCATTTACAAATAACGAATTTAAGCCTGAAACTCCTCAAAAAACCTAATTTTGCTGCCGAATCGTCAAAAATGCTCAAAAAGAAAGCTTTAAATAATAGGGCAGTTAAAGGGCACTATGCTGTACTATGGAGGGTGGCAGGTGTCTCCTCAGAAGAAAGCTCAAGTACGTGTTTTCCTAGATGGTGTCCACCTCAAGGTAGTCGATGACTTGATTGGGGCTGGTTACGGTGGCACCCGCAGTGAGGTCATCCGCACCATGGTCCATGATTGGGTTAGAGATAACATCGTAACACGACGCGAGCTCTTGAAGCTACGGGAGGAAGCAGCCAAGGGAGGTTATGTCCGGAAAAAATGAGTCGGGAGGGTGATGGATTTGTATAGTTTGATCAAATCGCTTTTCGAGAGTTTGGAGAAACCTCAGCCGCCCAAGCGGGTTCCACGTTTTAGCACGTGGATCGATCCCAGCTTTCGCAGTCAGGCCCACACCGTGCCTTGTATTATCAAATCAAAATTACCCCACCTTCCGGAAGAAGTCGGTCCAGCCTCCGATGGCGGGGTACGTAAGCGGGGAGAGCCCAAAAGGAGGGTTCTCCCCGACTTAGACCTCAGATACGTCTGACCCTGCGGGAGAGTTTGTGGAGGGCCTTCCGCAGGTGCTCAAAAGGGGAGAGGGTCTGCCCGAAGATCGATGTCCCTCTCCCCACAATTGTTTTCAAAATATCATCAATCTCTGGTTTGCATTCTAGCATGATACCCGCAAGGCCCACTTCATCAGGGAAGTGAGCATCAGAGCCAGCGATCATGGGTAGTCCCCGCTGTTTTGCAAACCTACGGGCTAAGTGATTCCCCAAATACCTCCGCGGGCTAAAGACCTCGATCGCGTCAAACTTCGCGCGCAGTGCTAAGTGTGGTTTCAGGCTGATCCCAAATGGGTGGGCGGCTACTGCGATACCTCCTTGCTCCCTTATCAGCGCCACGGTCCTAGCAGCGGGTAGACCTCGCGGGATCAGTTTGTTTACCCCAAGACCGATGATGTGCCCATCCGTGCTGGAGACTTCGATGCCTGGGATGATAACAAAATCACTTGGGGCAATTTTCACCGCTTCGGCATTTCCATCTACATTGTCGTGATCCGTAATTGCAATTCCATTTAGGCCCTTTGCTTTTGCAGCTCTAATCGCATCAGCCACCGAGCAAAATCCGTCATGTGAGTGAGTGGTGTGGACATGCAGATCGAGGCGAAGCACATACTTCACCCAGCCTTCTTGAAAAGGATCGTTGGCTTTCGTATCTGGTGTCCTGGTTTGATATCGAACTTCTTAGATTGATCCCAGCTTTTTATCTCTAAGTTGAGCTGTTTGGCAAGCCCGTCGCAGGTGGTGGGCATGAAGGGCTGGAGGGTGATACAAAGCGCTTTCACGAGATTCACGCAGTTAAAGAGACAGTCGGCCGCACGCTGAGGGTTGGTTTTCATCGCCTCCCAAGGTTTGTTGGATTGGAAGTACTCGTTTCCGATCCTCGCGAGGGCCATTATCCGCTCGAGTGCCTGTGTAACTTTTAGTTGCCCGAGCAATTTCTCGGCTTCGTCGATCTCTCTGCAAATCTCCGACTCGAGTTTCTCGTCTAGCTTTCCTTCGGGCACTTTGCCACCGAAACGATTTTGGATGAAAGTGAGCACGCGATGCACGAAGTTCCCGAGCACATCTGCGAGTTCGTCGTTTAATCTAGTACGTAAACCCTCCTCAGAGAAACCACCATCTTGACCAAACGATATCTCACGAATCAAAAAGTATCTGAGTGCATCGGCGGAATATGTTTTTGCAAGATGGACAGGGTCGATAACCAACCCCTTGCTTTTACTTAATTTTTCCCCTTTGTATGTAACAAACCCATGGATGAAAATCTTTTTTGGAAGCGGAAGGCCAAGAGAGAGCAACAAAGAACTCCAGATAACGCAATGATGCCAGCTTATGTCTTTGCCGATTAGATGTACATCTACTGGCCAAAATTTTTTGAATTTCTCAGCGGGGTAATCTATCGTGGTCAAATAATTGCTCAACGCGTCTATCCATACATAAAGTACATGCTTTTTATCTACAGGTAACCGAATTCCCCAATCGAAATCTGTCCTTGAGATGCAGAGATCTTTTAAAGGTTCCTTTAGCCGATTTAAAATTTCATTTCGCCTACTTTCCGGTTGGATAAAATCCGGATTTCTCTGGATGAAATCTATGATCCTGTCTCTATATTTGCCCATCCGAAAGAAATAACATTCTTGCGCTACTCGCTCGACTTTTCTGTTATGGATGGGGCATTTTCCCTCTACCAATTCTTTTTCGGAATAAAATGTTTCACATTCGATACAGTACGGTCCCTCGTAGGTTCCCTTATAAATGTCTCCAGTTTGGTAGAGCTTTTCAAAGAAGAGTTTGACGACATTTACATGCCGCTCTTCCGTAGTCCTGATGAAATCGTCATAAGAAATGTTTAATTTGCTACATAGCTCCATGAATTTACTTGACATCGAATCTACGAATTCTTTAGGGTGTTTCTTTACTTTTTCAGCACACCTCTGTATTTTTAACCCATGTTCATCCGTGCCGGTACTGAAATGGACCTCAAATCCCCTGAGTCTATTGAACCTAGCAATGACATCTGCGCAAATCTTCTCGTATGCATGACCCAGATGCGGAAGTGTTGATGGATAATCGATTGCGGTCGAGATGTAAAACGGTTTTTTCATGTACTCACTTTTTTGACCTTTCTTTTATGTTTTTTAGTGCTATTTTTAGGTCACGGCACCTTTTTTGATGTTTAACTGAGTTCTTTAAAATTCCTAACAGTTTTTCTAAAGAATTCTTTTGATTTACGTTAACACGCCAAAAATCTTTGTTTGTACCTGATTTCTCGACATTAAGCTTTGCAATTAATCCCCGCGAATTTAACTTTTTATAAATATCCATTATGATTCCATGATCGTTGATGTAGCAAACCGGCGTGGTGATGTAGAATTTCGCCATGTTTACTCACCGCTGATTTTTCCGACGTAATAGCTTAAAGAGCCAAGCGTTAATAGGTGTCGGGAATTGGAGGAGGTGTCTTGTTTGGCTGAAAAGCGGGTCTTGATGATAATCGCCCCCAAGAATTTTAGGGACGAAGAGCTCGAGGACCCAAGACGTGAGCTCGAGCGCGCTGGGGCTAGCGTGACGATCGCGAGCGAGAAGAAAGGTCCTATTCAAGGGATGCTCGGTGCAAGGGCCAACTCAGAAATTACGCTCGATGCTGTGAGTGTTGATGATTATGATGCGATAATTTTTGTTGGAGGGATAGGCGCTTCGACTTATTTCGACGATAACCGAGCGCATTCGATAGCGAGAGATGCTTTTGGGAAAGGTAAGAAAATCTGCGCGATATGCATAGCACCCATTATCCTTGCCAACGCTGGGATACTGAAGGGCAAACGGGCGACATCGTTTGAAGGCGAGTATAAAAAAGCTCTGGAAGCCAAGGGGGCCACGTATACTGGCAAACCGGTCGAAGTCGACGGAAACGTCATAACTGCATTCGGTCCGGCTGCCGCTCGCGAATTCGGTCGGACTATAGCGAAAGAGCTCGGGCTTTAAGGATGGATGAATCTTGGCCGATATCCTCATCAAGGGCGGCTACGTTATTACGATGGATCCCAAACGCCGAATCCTCAAGCGTGGTTCGGTAGCCGTTGAGGGCGATAGGATCTCAGCCCTAGGCGAAGACATTCGCGAACCCGCCGATGTGGTGATAGACGCTCGGGGGAAAGCGGTTTTGCCTGGGCTGATTAATGCCCACACACACCTCTCGATGACCCTGCTGCGCGGCATTGCAGATGACATGCCACTCAAACCATGGTTGGAAGATGAAATCTGGCCGATTGAGAAGCATCTAACTGGCGAGCACGTGTACGTTGGTGCTTTGCTGGGCTGTCTGGAAATGATAAAATCGGGCACAACCTGCTTCGCCGACCAATACTTCTTTATGGAGGAAGTTGCTCGCGCGGTCGAAAAAGCAGGCGTGCGCGGTGTTCTCTCGTATGGCATAATCGAAAAGGGCGATCCAGAAAAGCAAAAATCTGAGATACGCATCGGTGAGGCCTTAGTAAAAAAGTGCCAGGGCGCGGCGAATGGGCGAATTTTAACTATGTTTGGGCCTCACGCTCCCTACACTTGTTCTCCAGAGTGCTTAATGCAGGTCAAGGAACTTGCGAAGAAATACAAAGTCGGGATACACACGCATATTGCAGAGAGCCAAGAGGAGATCGATGACATCACCAAAAAATATGGCAAGCGATCAGTTGAACACCTCGATGCAATCGGATTTCTTGGGCCCGAAGTTCTTGCGGCGCATTGCGTGCAGGTGAACCAAAAGGAAATTGCGATCTTCCGCGAGCGTGGAGTTAAACCTGTGCATAATCCCATCAGCAATATGAAAATCGCATGCGGCGTCGCACCCGTGCCTGAGATGCTTGCGGCGGGTATACCAGTTGCCCTTGGCACGGATGGGGCCGCTTCGAATAACACCCTCGACATGTTTAACGAGATGAAATTCGCCGCTCTGCTTAGCAAGGTCCACAAGTTCGACCCAACTGCGGTGCCGGCCCGGAAAGTGCTGGAGATGGCAACGATTAACGGTGCTAAGGCACTCGGATTGGAGAAGAGCATCGGCTCACTCGAGGTGGGCAAGAAAGCCGACCTGGTATTGGTTGATCTGCGAAGACCCCACTTCATACCGTTGTACGATGTTGTGTCACATCTCGTCTACAATGCGGTCGGCAGCGATGTTGATACAGTAATCGCGGATGGCGAGGTCGTGATGCGTGAACGCAAGGTTCTAACG
>CAZCRN010000030.1:0-3930 GCA_964501125.1 Hadarchaeota archaeon (SeqCode)
TCCACAAATTTGCGGAAGATATCCCGGAGTTGGGCCTGAAATCCGCGTTGGAGCTGGGAAAAGAGTCGGAGGACATAATCTCCAACCGAAAGAATGTGGTCGCGATAATAGATGAGGGGCACAGGACCCAGTACGGGAAACTTGCTGAGCAGATGAGGGATGTCCTGAAGAGCGCGTTCTTCTTCGCCTTCACCGGAACCCCCATAGAGAAGGGGGTCAGGGACACCTATCGGACGTTCAGCTATCCCGACCAGGGGGAGCCCTACCTCCACAAGTACTTCATCGAGGACTCCATAAGGGATGGGTTCACCCTCCCCATAGTTTTCCAGACTAGAATGGAGAAAAAGGTGGGACTCAGAAAGGAACAGCTCGAGAATTTCTTGGCCCAGGAGTTGGAGGAGATCCCCGAGGAGCTCCAAGAGAGGGTGAAGGGGAGGATAGGGAGAAGGCTGAGCGATGTGGTGATTTTTCTCAAAAATCCTAGGAGAATAGAAATGGTGGCGAAGGACCTCGCGGATCACTTCAAGGGGAACATCGACGGGAAGTTCAAGGGGATGGTGGTGGCAGCGTGTAGGGAGGCGTGTGTCACCTACAAGGAAAAACTCGACCAGTTTATGCCTCCCGAGTACACTGAAATTGTGATGACCTTTAATCCCGGCAGGGACCCGAAGCTGATCGCTGATTACTATCGGGAATTAAGGGAAAAACATCAGAACAAGCAGATCGACGAAATCAGGAAGGAGATAATCAGGAGGTTCAAGGAGGAGGAATACCCAAAGATCCTGATCGTCACCGACATGTTGCTCACGGGCTTCGATGCCCCGATATTAGAGGTGATGTACCTCGACAAACCCCTAAAGGAGCACCGGTTGCTCCAGGCTATAGCGAGGACCAATAGGCCTTTCAAGGAAGTGAAGGAGGCGGGGCTCATCATAGATTATGTGGGCACAATGAAGGAGTTTGAAAAGGCCTTGGGGATCTACCGAAAGCAGGACATCCGGTACGCCGCGGTGGATCTGAAGAGAGAGGTGGAGGAATTCAGGAATTCGTTGGAGGAGGTAGAAGACCTGTTTGAAGGGATAGATAAAAGTAGGATCAACAGGGAAACGCTGAAGTCAGCGGTCAAGGCCCTGTTCTTGGATACCAAAGCGGAAAAATATTTCATCTTGGAATACGGCAAGTTGCGGAGGATCTACGAGTTTCTCGGCCCCCGCTACCTGAGGAAGGGGGATATCGAGAGATTCAGGTGGCTGACCGCCGTCTATCACTTCCGCAAGAGGTGGGGTGAGAGACCGGACGAAGACGAGCTGAGGCGGGTCGAGGAATATTACAAGAAATATTTCAACCGCACCGTCGAGACCATCCACAAGAGCTTGGAAATAAAGATGAAGGAGGAGTTCCCGGTCCTGAAGCTGGACGACGAGTACTTGGACAGGCTTCAGAGGGCTTACCCAAACTTGGAAGATAGGGTCTACGACATGGTCTTCGCGCTGAACAAATATGTTTTGGTCGATAGATCCAAGAAGCCGCTCTACGAGCCGATCGCTAGGAAAGTGGAGCGAATAGTGAGAAGGTGGAGGGAGAAGAAGATAGACGTGAGGGAGGCCTATGAAAGGTTATCGGGGCTGATCGGGGACACGCGAGATCTGGAGAAGAGAAAGAGGGAGCTGAAGCTTCCGGAGCCGGGATATTTCCTGCTGGTGACCCTAGAGGAGAAACTGGGAAGGTCAGAGGAACTAGTCGGTGAAGTAAGGCGCCTGTGGCAGGATTTAGAAAAGTCCGGAAAGTTGTTCGAGGGGTGGAACGAGAAGCCCTCGCTCCTAAAAGAGGTCGGGAGGGAGATCAGGAAATTCCTCAGGAAGAAGTTACCCCTAAAGGAGAGGAATGAGGCGTATGAGAAGATCATCAAGGGACTCAAAGAGCTCTGAAAAACTCATTCGGGTAAACGACGCGGCCCTGCCGTATAGAGTCGAGCGAAGGGACGTGAGGTACCCGAGGCTGGAGTTCAAGACCGGGGAGTTGCTGGCGGTCCTGCCGAAGGACTGGGAAGATGAAACCCTCCTGCTCGAGAGGAAGATGGACTGGATATCGAAGAAACATAAGGAGATCCAAAGGGCAGTAGAGAAGATAAAAAACCGGGGGCCGGGTGATAGCGGTTTGTTGATTATGGGAAATTTTTTCGAGGTTCGTGAGGGCAGGTCGCTACAGATCGATTTTGATAAAAAGCGGATCGAGTGTAATTTGGGGGATCGGAACCAACTCAGGCGCCTCGGTAACATCTTAAAGAAAAGGCTCCTCCGAGAGATTGAATCGGCGGCTAAAGAGTACGGCAAAAAGTTGGACGTGCAGTTCAACAGAATATTCATAAAGAAACAGAGGACGAAATGGGCGAGCTGCTCGTCGAGGAAAAACTTATGCTTCAACTTCTGGCTGATGTGCTTGCCGCGGGAGCTCCTTAGGTACGTGGTTTGTCACGAGGTTTTGCACCTAAGGGAGGGGAAACACAACGCCACTTTTTGGGAAATCATCGGGCGCGAATTTGAGAATTACAAACAATTGGAGAGAAGTTTGTTCGAATACTGGTTCTTCGTTCAAGAGTATTCCCGCTCAGCCAGAATAAAAATTATTTGAATCAGTTCACCACTCTTCTTCTCCCCAACCCCAGTAGTCCCCCCTCGGCCTCGAAGACCTCCCGCAGTCGGGCAAACGCCGAGCTCCTTTATCGCGGAGTTCTTCTCAGCGCACCCCGGACAGTATGCCTCGCCACAATCGTAGCAGAGTAGCTGGCTCTCCGGAAACCACCGCCAGCAAGCCGAACACTTAGCATGGGTATGCTCTGAATTGGGACCTCCGAGATGAACTCGAACAATTCCAATCGCTGCTAGCAGAAAGGTTTAGCACACAAACGCAAACTGTTAAATAAAACTCGCTATCAAGTCCACGCGGTGTTCGAGTGAAATTACTGTTGATTCATGCAGATTACCTCGAGTTCGAAGCAAAGCAACCAACCCCGGCAGCAGAGGAAGTACCGGAGGAGTTGAAGAAGGGCCGCGTGGATGAAGCCTTGGTGGTATTCGTCGCAGTCGAGGACATGGATGAGGCAAACCCCGAGGCAGCTGCGGAGAATGCAGCGCGCGAAATCGCAGAGGTTTGTCAGCAAGTGGAAGCCCAGAAGGTCGTATTGTATCCTTACGCGCACCTGAGCCAGTCCTTAGCATCGCCTGCCGCGGCAATCAAAGTGTTAGATGCCACACGCGATGGTCTGCGAGCGAAAGGTCTCGAGGTCCTGCGCCTGCCTTTCGGCTGGTACAAGGCATTCACACTCAGCTGCAAAGGGCACCCGCTTTCAGAACTCTCTCGAACGATCACCGCAGAGGTGCCCGAAAAGGCGGAGGAGGCGAAGCTACCGAGCGAGTACTTAGTTCTAACCCCAGATGGCAAGGAGCACGCACTCGATCTGAATAACATCGAAGCCTGTGAAGCCTTGAAAGGCCAGCCCCTGCTGAAGCAATTCATCCTGAGCGAGGAGCTAGGCCAGAAACCCGGAGCCGAGCCCGCACACATCAAACTCATGCGTAGGCTCGAACTCGTGGATCACGAGCCGGCCAGTGATACCGGGCATCTGCGCTTTTACCCGAAGGGTGCCCTGATCAAGACCCTGCTCGAAGACTTGGCCGTTCAAATCGCGAACGAGCTTGGGGCATCCACCATCGAAACCCCACTTTTATATAAGGCAGATGAGCCGGACATCCGCGAGCAAGCAGCCCGATTCTACCAAAAGGACTACAAGATCGCGCTTCCCGGGCGGACCCTGCTCCTTCGATTTGCGGGAGATTTCGGCCTCTTCAAGATGATGCGCGGAACCCTGATGAGTTACAAACAAATGCCGGTTCGGATATTCGAGCTCTCCCCCTCTTACCGCTTGGAGCT
>CAZCRN010000030.1:4030-6503 GCA_964501125.1 Hadarchaeota archaeon (SeqCode)
CTCATCGAGTTACTTCCCGAGATGAAGCACTATTGGGTGATGAAGCACGAGTTCCAAGAGGTCGATTCGGTTGGGGGGAATGCACAGCTGTGCACCATCCAGCTCGACATCGAGGACTCAGAGCGCTATGGCATCATGTACGTTGATGAGCGAGGTGAAAAGCGCGGTTGCATCATCCTGCACTCATCAATGGGCTCGATCGAGCGCTGGATCTACGCGATGCTCGAGGAGGCCGCGAAGCAGATAAAGGCTAAGAAGCCGCCAACCCTGCCGCTCTGGCTGGCCCCAACTCAAGTCAGGCTAGTACCGGTTAGCGAACAACACTTGAAATATTGCCAGAAACTCGCAAGTGCACTAGAGAAGGATCAAATTCGGGTGGATATCGATGACCGAAACGAGACGGTCGCGAAGCGAGTACGCGATGCCGAGCGCGAGTGGATTCCATACGTCATCGTGATCGGCGATAAAGAAGTGAAAGCGAAAAAATTACCAGCGCGAGTTCGAGGTGTAAAAAAGCTCAAGGTACTGACTCCGAAAGCTCTAGCATCGGATATAAAGCGAAAGACAAAAGGGATGCCCTTTAGACCGCTTGCATTGCCAAGGCTAATTTCTATGCGGCCAATATTCGTCGGCGCCTAAGTTACTCAAATACATAGAGTTCTTCTTCGTACCTTCGCCCTTCGAACAGGGTACCTTTGGGCAGACGCTTGAGCTTTCGCTTCGAAAGGTTTTGGTTCAAAAGCTCGTTGACCTCCGAAGGCGATTTATCGCTCTTCAATAACTCAAGGGACGCCCGAACGCTCATCGGCCTAGCCGGTACCACGTGTCTCGTAGTCTTGTAAGAGAACACGTTCCCAGAGCGGGCAGCCTCGAGCACTTCTTCTTTTCTCACCCTTGGAACCATTATGGCAGCTGCCGCCTCGCCCAACTCCACTTTTCGTTTGGTATCAGCTTCTGTCTCGTAGGTCACTCCCAAGCCACGATCTCGCAGGGCTTTTTCGATCTCTTTCACTCGAGCATAAGTCTCCCTTATCCCCTCGCTCGGTCCCTTCACAAGGTGGCACCCATCCTTTGTTAAAGCGGCTGCGATCGCCTCGCGCTTTCGGAGGGCATCTTCCGATCTCTCAATTGAGACAGGTTCGATGGTGAAATTCAGAGACTTGAGTAAGTCCAAGAGGTCTCCCCTACCGATGTCTCCGCGAACTACGCGATACCAACAACCAACCTCCACGTTTGGGTTTTGATAATCGACGAGACACACGGGCAGGTATCTGCAACCGAGTTTCTCGAGCGCAGCAACTCGATGCATACCATCCAGAACCACCAAGGTGTTAGAGTCCACGATCACTGGGTGGTTAAGCGCACCATCCGACTCGATTACCCGCGCTAAGCCCTCGAGTAACTTCGGAATTATTTCCTCGTGGATCCGAACCCGCTTCAGCTCTTCGAGTTTTATTTCAAGCTCGAGCCCTGGCACTGACAAACGGAATCCCACTTTACCGCCCATACGACAAGCCCTAAGGATATCAATAAATCTACCGCGACCTGGCTGCAATCACGGCTTGACCGACCGATATTCCACCATCGCCAGGCGGCACTAGCTCATGCCTCACGAACCTTAGCCCTGCGCTCGCGACGACATCTGCGACTGTGTTCGTTATTGCGCGGTTGTAAAACACCCCGCCCGAACCGCCGATCACCTTGGTGCCTTCGGCCTGGGCGGCGTCGATAGCTATTCGCGCCAAACCCGTGGCTAGCGCCCGCTGAACTGCCGCAGCTATGTGTTTACGGGGAACGTGTGAGCGAAGTGCATTGACGGCATCCATGAGTAATGGCGAAGTATCGACGACAGTCATGCCGTCGATGGTGGTGAGGGTTGGCTCAATCTTGGCGCGATCCGGGTTACCGTTTGCCGCAGCTTCGAGTTTTATCGCCGGCTCGCCCTCGTAAGTGCGCACATCACAAATGCCGAGCACGCACGCTGCAGCGTCCAGCACCCTGCCACAGCTGCTCGTTTGAAACACGTTGAGGTTTCGCTCGAGCTGCCGCAGAATCACAGCGATCTCTCGCACTCCATGCTTAAAGCCATCAGCGCAGAACTCCCTAACTACACGTTCAACCTCCGGGGGCTCGAGCACCTGCCAAAGGATGCCAACAACCATGCGTGCCGGGAATCGCGTAGCCAAATCTCCACCGGGCATGGGTTGTTTTCGCAAACCGCCCACACGCTTGAAAGACTTCAGATCAGCTACTATCACCTCTCCGCCCCAGACCGTGCCATCTGTTCCATAACCGACACCATCCGCCGCGATGCCAATGAGTTCATCTAATCCGTGCTCAGCCATGAGCGAACAAAGGTGAGCGTGATGGTGTTGAACTGCCACAGTTTTTGCATGAAGCTTTGCTGCAATCGTCGGTGCAATTCGCGTGGTAGCGTAGTTCGGGTGCAAATCGTGGGCAACGATATCAGCGT
>CAZCRN010000031.1:0-6493 GCA_964501125.1 Hadarchaeota archaeon (SeqCode)
TGCTGTGGCACAACTTATTCTGGCTCAAGTAGCGCGGAATTTTGTCCCACACCGCATCTTTATTTATGCAACACACCACAAACGGTGCCACTCCCCTCTATTTCCTATCGAACTCATAATCACTTTAGCGAGCCGAGATTCTTGGTAGTTAATTGTTGTTACATATGTACAACATCAAGAGGTGAAAGATGAGAAAGAGGCTCCAGTGGAAATGAAGGGCGGTCGGGAAGGGTTAAACGTTGCTACATGTGTAACAACAAATCGATGAAAGAAATCCCAACCCATGTACTAGCGCGCGTTTTCAGCTTCGACCTCAAGTTCATCGGTTCCAGACGGGCGACGTTTTACCGTAAGTTATTCGGATTTTCGGTCCGCGGCCGTGTTTATCCCGGGTTGCTGGCAGAGCTTCCCCATGTCCGACTCGGGAAGAGCGTGCTGGCGGTGCCAAAGGCAGCTGCGCGCCACCTCGACTCGTTTTTTGCGGAGCCGAGGTGGCGCCCGCTCGAGCTTCACTCGTTCGATGCCATCCTGCCCGCGGACGTCCGAATGCGGGCGATGGAGGATGCTCTCAACCGGCCATTGGTGATAGGTCCCAAACAGCGAGCACGACTCATCGATGAAATCGGGGCGCTCCGATCCCTGGTCAGGCGAGCCCCGCCCGAGCCGGAATTGGTCGAGCGCATTAGGCGAGTCCTCCGTGCTGCCGATGAACTGTGCAGGCTCGATTGGACCGATAACCGAGAGTTCTCGCGCAAGCTCGAGGTTCAGCTCGCACCGTTACGGAAATGGACGTAAATCGAGTTTGACATTGCCATTTATGGTGGATTACTTTCGGCCACCTCTCTCCCCTAAACCCCCTTAAAAGCGCCCCCCGAACTCGGTGCGGGGAGAGCGGTGAACTACTACCAGCGCGCGGACGTCAGACAGGCGATTTTGGATTTCGCGCGTGCTAGCAACGGCAATCCAGTTCGAGAGTGTGCTTTTTACAATCGACGCGTTCGAAGCATTCAGCGTTACTTGACTCGAGCGGACGCCGAACGGGAACGCCCAGTTGTCTTCGACTCTCGGGCAGCACTCGAGCTAGCGCTGCAAGAGGGAGCATCTGCTTTTTACGGTTCCTACTGGCGCTATGCCTACCCCCACGAGTTGCTGCACCCGATTGGCCACGATTTAATCTGGACCATTCGGGCGCTACGGGGCGGCCTACGGTTCGCGAAGCACGTTACGGGCCTAGTTATCGAGGCATTCGCGGATGGGGGCCTCGAGGACCTCTGGGTTAAATACTCAGGCAAGCTCGGCTTCGACTTGATCATCCCGCTCGAGGCGATTCCAGCCGATGTATGGAAAGGTGATCCCGAGTTACTCGCGGATCTCCAGCGAGAGCTGACGAGGTATGTGGCTGGCTATTTGATCGAACGACACTCTGACTTTTGCATCGAGATCTCGAAATCCCGAGCCACGATCAAGCTTGGAAGGGACACCTGCCTCCTCTCCGAGCTCCGGAGCAGGCGAGGCCTATTGTTGGCGCCGATGAGCCTTCATCCGGAGTCCGGCTTGGTCTCGGTCCCGCTCTCCCCGGATGCGGTCGCTGACTTTTCAGCCCTCGATGCGAGTCCAGCCTGCGCGGTTAAGCACGAATGGATCCCGGTACGCAATGCTGCAGACCGGCTATTGAGGCATGTCTGTAAATCTCATGCAATGGTTCAAGCGGCTCAGGCAGAAGTACACATCTAGTGATATCACCACTCGGCTTGCGGCATTACTGGCACCTCTTCTAAAACCCGACGTTTTTCAACCGGCACTTCTTTTTTCAACAACGAGCAGAGGAGTGTACCTCCTACAAAACCCCCGATATGAGCCCAGTAAGATAGCCGGATTACGACTCCTATGAATTGGGTAATTGCAAGCGCCATTGAGATCTGACAGGTAATCCAGAATAGCACGAAAAAAAGTGCCGGCATTTTTGCGGTCAGAAGGGATTCATGGGGTCGCCTCCGCATTCCAAAAAATAGGAACAAGGCGAGGCCGAAGAGGCATTCGGCGTCGAGATGAAGGAACTAATAAGCATGGTCGAGGTTGACTACGTTCCAAACCTCGGGACAGCAACCGAGGACCCCGACACCATACTCATCGTCGGAGTTGGGTTCCTCCTGACCGACGCGCTCGTGCAAGTGGCGCTGGAGTTTCCGGATAAGAACTTCATGGGCATTGACACCTACACCAAGTGGACGGATGCAGGTGGGTTGAAGGAGGCAGGAGAGGTTCTACCCAACCTGATGGACATCGTGTATGAGGAGCACAAGGGAAGCGCCTTGGTCGGTGCGCTCGGTGCTCTGCTTGCGGCCCACTACGACAAACCCCACATCGTAGGAGTCTTCGGGAGCGAGATCCCCGTTCTCTGGAAGTTCGAGATAGGGTACAAGTGGGGTGCTAGGTGGGCAACAGAGTGGCTAGCTGCAAACAAACCCGAAGAGGCATTCGACTACACCACGGATTTCGTCCTCTGGACTTACACAGGGACGTTCAGCGACATCACGAAGGGATACATGGCCGCCGTGCCAATGTACGATGCAGGCGCAGTTGCAGTCTACAACATAGCAGGACCGCTTGGATTGGGTATAAACCAAGCCCTATCGGAGTACGCCGAGGCGCACGGCTTGACGAGCGGACCGCCGTTCTGGATAGGCGTTGATGCGAACCAGGACTGGATAAACCCAGGCTTCATCATAGCCAGCATGATGAAGAGGGTCGACTACGGTGTTTACTACGCCACCAAGTGGGTCAAAGAGGGCATATTCAGGGACCTAGTAAAGGAATACGGCGGACAAATTACGCTAGGGATAGGGACCGAAGTAGCAGGGGTTCCAACCGAGGGGATATCCGTCAGCACCCTCGCGGATCTGGACGAGTTCATCGAGATGGGAGTGAAAGCCAGAGGAATTGACGGGAGAGAAGGTACTCCCGATGTCTCCGGACGCGATCCGCACAAAGGTTGCGGCTATGGGAGCTGCCCAGCCGGACTGGGTCTGGCAGGCAGTGGCCGAGCTCGAAGAGAAGATGCGCACGGGCGAGGTCGAAGTTCCGCTGGTATTCACCGCGGAAGCAATAGCCGAGTGGCGAGGAATCCTAGGTTAAACGAATCTTGCCCTGCTATAACGCCACGCGACCCGGAAGCGATTAGTTTAAACTAGATCAAAAACTATCCCAAGACTATCGCAAAGACCCTGTAGCCTAGATGAAACATCCCCTCTTACGATGACAACGTGGTTTCCAAGCGGGGTTTTGATGAAGGCTTCGACATTGCCATCGAGCCTTACCTCAACTTGCGTGCGGCACATGCGTTCATAGCCCATATCACTCTGACGAACTACGCCAGTGGCGATCAACATCCTATCCAATCTAGGGCCACCCAAGCGCACGATGGTAACTTTTTGCTCACGCTTCAGCGCCCCTTGGATTGATACACCCTTGCCGGACTCGAAATGGCTTCGGAGCACCACCTTTGATGTACTTTCGAGCAATTTCGTGGCGATTGTGCAGTGCGCGAACGTCAGCGTGTTTTCGGCATGATCGATCGAGCATGTATTTGCCAGCCAAACTGGCTCGTTGGTTAGGTAGTTTAATACCAACATCGTTAGAGTCGTGTCTATGTCCCCCTCGCATCCAGCGATGATTCCTTCGTCGATCATCTTTGAAACGGCAAAGCAGCCTGTGTTACCGAGTATGGGGATGAGGTCGAAGCATCTTATCGAGAAAGCGTTCAGATCGTATTTCTCCACCAAACTCTTTAGCCCGAGGTAAATTTTAGCTGCTTGAACTACGTCCGTTTCAGTCGGCTCGATCATTTTTAGAACATTTGAGAGAAATCCCTCAGAAATCCTACGGGCTTCTGAGCTGGGTATTTTCTCGACCTCTTTTACCAACTCAGATAGATCCACTTGAACTATTCGTGGCCCTATCCTATCTCTAATTAATTGAAAATCGGTGCAAATGGAAACCAGCCAAGGGGACGGGTCCCCGATCAAGCCCAGTCGTGTCCTTCGGAGCTTTTGAATGACTTCATGGATCTCGCCAATTTGCTTCATTTCGCGTACGGCGGGGCCGCCGATTTTTTCGCTGAAAATTAGTTTGGTGCACTTTCCAATGGATCTGAGCTTTGGGAGTACTTCGCAGGCCGCGGCGAAGGAATTGTCTGACGAGTTTGCCAGCAGGAAGATGGGCAATGCAACGTCTTTTGCCGAATCGAGTATCGTCCCTTCTGTCCCGCCCGAGGCGATGATGTAGGCTAAGGCGTCCACTCCTGATGAAAGTGTTTGTTTGACCAGCTCGCTTGCACTTTCCGCATTTGAGGCAAACATCTGAGGGGACACGACCTCTATCCCCGAATCCGTTAGCCGCTTTAATACATCGTTGATCGATCGCACGATGTCCTGCTTCCTTTCAGCCCGCATGGGTGAGGTGACCGCCACGATCCCGAGTTTCATTAATCAACCCCTCAACCTCGGCCTTTCTCGCCAGAGCTGTGTAGCCGCCGCAGCTTTTTCACTTCCACCATGAAAGTCTTGACGCGCCCTTCGTCGATCGGATTCTCCGTGATACCATCCACCTTGAAGCTAGTCCCAACGATTGCACCATCCACATGCCCGAGGAAATTCGCCACGTTATCTCTCGTCATCCCGCTTCCGACCAAGACGGGCCTATCGGGGACTACCCTTTTCACCTCAGTAAGGCTGTTCAGCTCTGGCGCCTCGCCCGTTCTAACTCCAGTGACTACGAGGGCATCCGCGAGCCCCCTGTATGCCGCATTCATGGCGGAGTCCTCGAAAGGAGACTTAAAAATGGTTACCGCTTCTTTCGCCTTTTCGGTTTGGCGAGCCTGCGCCCTATATCCGTGGGGGACATGATGCGTTTCTTGATGAGCTTCAATTTCTCCTCGTACTTGGGTCTTCTTAGCCATCGCAATCGAATCACCTTGCGCTGGGTTTGGATTTAAGAGTTTGGAGGCCTAGAGCTAGGGCATTTGTTGTATATATAACAACTAAACTCGCCAGAGTGCACCCCTAAAGTATAAGTTGATCTGGAGCCCTAGTGGTGTTCGGTGGGTAAAATGGTGTGGGACCCCTTCGGCGAGGAGTTCTTCAAACGGATTCGAAAGATGTTCAGGGACTTCGATCGCGAGTTCGGCAAGATAGACCTACGCGAATTTGAGCGACGCCCCGGAGTCACGGGCTTCCGCATCGAGATCAAAGATTACGGCACCGGGAAGCCCGAAATCAAGGTTAAGAGGTTGGGCGAGCGTCCAATCACGATAAGGCCGGGGATTAGAGAGGTCCCAGAAGTTAAGCCAGCCGAGGTACCGAAGGTTAAACCGATCAAACGAATGCTCGAAACGAACGTGGCGAAGGTCGAGAAACTCGATGAAGTTGTCCTGACGATGCAGGCACCCGGGGTCAGCAAGGAGGATGTTGAAGTCCGACGGCTCGGCCGGACACTCGAGATCATCGCCCGGAAACCGACCGGCGAAGCCTACTTCGCGGCATTCGAACTGCCGCCAGACTCGGTCCCGAGCCAGCGTAGCATCGAAATAAAAAATGGGATGCTGGTGATAGCGATCCCGCGCCGCCGGTACCCAGGCATTCAAATGTAGCCGGTGGCACGATGGTTTCGCGCGTGATCGTGTCTGCCCCAGCAACAATCGCAAACCTCGGTCCGGGCTTCGATGTCTTTGGTTTGGCGCTTGCCGAGCCGGCCGACATCGTCGAGGGTAGTGTTTCTGCTGAACGCGGTGTCAAGGTGCTTGGCATTACCGGCGTTGGAGCCGAAAAGATCCCAACCGATCCAAGTGCTAACACGGTTGCGATAGCTGCCGCGAGGGCTATGGAATTGCTCGGGTGTGAAAAAGGTCTGGAGCTCACCATCAAAAAGGGAATCAAGCCAGGTAGCGGTCTTGGCAGCAGTGGAGCCGGAGCGGCAGCTGGAGCCGTGCTCGCGAACGAGCTTTTTGGAGGCAAACTTTCACAAGCACAGCTCATCGAGGCAGCTGCGGTCGCCGAGGAGAGGATTGCTGGCACCATCCACTACGACAATGTAGCCCCAGCAGTCGTCGGTGGCTTCGCCATTATCACATCAACGGAGCCGCTCGAGTACGTGAAGCTGGATCCGCCCCCAATGAAAATCGTGATAGCCCAGCCTGCGATCGAATTACCGACCAAGTTGGGCAGAGAGCTGTTGCCAAAAGAAGTGCCACTGCGCGATGCTATCACGAACGTCGGTAGGGCATGCACGATGGTGGCCGCCCTGCGTGATGGGAACCTCAAGCTATTTGGCAAATGCATGGTCGATCGTATCGCCGAGCCGGTCCGTGCACCTCTAGTCCCTGGGCTCCAAGATGTCAAACGCGCCGCAGTCGAAGCAGGTGCACTGGGATCAGCGCTAGCCGGGGCAGGACCTGGTGTTTTCGCGATCCTCGATGCTGCCGGAGATGCAGCGAAGG
>CAZCRN010000032.1:0-6310 GCA_964501125.1 Hadarchaeota archaeon (SeqCode)
CGGACAACGATATCGCAGCTGCAATATTGAAGCTCAAAACAGGTTAAATGCGAACTGAGCATTGGGATATTTGTTATATATATAACAACTAAATCGACTGGCAGCGCTGATTTGTCGTATATGTGACAGAGTTTCCTCATGGTTTTTGATGCGATTATGCGCCACCAAACGTCCGCTACAGGATTTCGAACTTCTCGATATGTCCGCCGCAGTATTTCCGCGCGTATTCGGCCACCGTTTTTGTCGCGGCTTCGGCACGATCTCGAGATATCCCCGGGGCGCTCCAAAGCACCATAAGTGCATTCGATGTCTTCTGGCTGATCATGGTGGCCTTCGCGTCCCCTAGCGTGTAAGCGGCTAGCAGCTTCTCATCGTCCCGCAGCACGATTTCCCCGAGCCTCGGGCTAAGCTTGCGACCGTCGATTAGCTCAAACGGCTCGGTCTCGGTTGCGAGCGTAGTCACCGCTTCGCCCTTGATTTTATCCGCATCGTAGACTCCGATGACGACCCAGTGCTCGACCGTCGCTAGCAGGCAAGAGTCGGCCAAGTTGTTAATAGCTGGAAATCGATCATCCAGAGCCCGACGCAGCAGATACTCGGGGGCGGGACGATAGCTCGAAGGGTCAGCCCCCATCGCCTTGAAGAATGCACGATATGACTTGACCTCCGGGATATCTAACACGGGAACTGCACCATAGCGTGTTTTGAGGTCGCTGAATACCTCACGCTTGCGCTCGACCAGCCCCTCTACGGTAGGCTCGATGGTCACACCGCTGACCAACGCATAACCGGCTATGAAATCTGGGTATCGTTCCTTAACGGATGGGTCCAGCTTCATACATCAACCCCCGCTTACATAGAGCAACCGGCTTTTTAATGATTGCTGATTATCTGGGGATTTGTTTTTTGCAGTAAGGGCAGCGAACCTCATCGATTTTTATTCGTCTGCCACAATAAGGGCATTTGAAGGTTTTAGGCCTCATAAGCTTCTCGAAGTACGCCTCGCGCACGGGAAGGCTCGAGCGCCACCACCAGAAGAAAAACGCACCCAAGACGAAGCAAACCATCGCGAGGGGATAGGCCACTAACCCGGCTTGAGACGCATCGAATGGTTCACCCACCGCCTTGGATATTTCCACGGCGAGCGTTGGGAAGAGGGCCCATCCAACCCCAAACCAGCAAAACAGGGGAGCAAGCAGCCTCGTTAAATCCCGGTAAACGCTTCGTGCCATCTTACCCAGCCACCGTTACCGTGAAATTGTATAATCCGTGGATGAGTATTGCCACCACCAAGAATTTTAGAAAATATTTCGCGTTTCCCGTTCGGGCCCAGAGCCCAAGGCCGAACCCTGTAATCGCGGTTGCAACCATGTGCAGGGGGATGCACAGTAGTGTCCGGAGCCCTAACAAAGTTGCGGCTACCGTTGCCCCATAGGCCGAAGCCTCGAGAGCGTAGAGCGAATTTTCGAGCAGTCCGAATCCAAGCCCCGCGAGAGTCCCGAGCAAGGCCCAGTCCTTAATCGCAAAGGAAACCCTCTCCTCTTCCTTCAGGAGATAAAGCCCGAGGGGTTTGATTGATTCCTCAACAAAAGGGGCGACCACTGAGACCAAGACGAGGATAAACAGAGTCGGGTTGATGAAATAGAAGGGAGCTGCAAAACCCCCGTAAGCCACGTTCGCGTAACCGGCGATGAACCCGGAGATAGCTCCAAGTCCAAGGCAAATCAGCGCATGAGCTAGCGTCAGTTTCTCGAACTTGGGCATGCTTATACCGAAAGAACCGGGACCAGCTGATCCTCAAACTGCCACTGGGCCTTGAAGTGGTCGTTGAAGTCCTTGATCAGCACGTAGAACCAATAGATGGCAAAGAAAGAGATGAGGATCGTGATGATGAAGTAGAGTGCGAAGCTCCGCCCTGGAAGTGCCTCCCAAGTCGGAACAACCAAGGTAATCCCGAGTTTTGAGGCTGCGGCTTGAGCTTGCTGCATGAAGGATAGCTGTCGCCGGTCGTGGTTTGATGGATCTTTGGTCAAGAAGTAAAGCACGTAAATGCCAACGAAGGGAACGATAAAAGTTAAGATCGTCCACATCACGGGAGACTTCTCGCGCTCATCGCCGGAGGCCTCGTTGTGAATCATGGTCATCGCGGTTATTTCGGAGGTGAGCTTCTTTTCCATCCTCTTGCTTGCCGCGTATGCCTTCAAATATCCGAGGATTCCTTCCCGAAGGGTTGCATCCCTGCGAAAATGAGCAGTACGCCTTTTGATGAGGTGATAAATCACGTAGACCGCGCACCCGAGGGCTATCACGTATCCAACGACGAGGGTTGCTATCAGTACAACTAGGTTGGGTCTGACCACATGAAATAGGACAACCATCATGAAAGTCATCAAAACGCTGATGAGGGGAGCCACGACCCAAAGGGCGCTCATGAGGTGGTCGGCCTCTCCACGCATTCGTATGGATTCCATAATCGCCGTTCGATGAGCCTCCAAATTCAACCCCCGCTTACCTAAGGCTGATGAGCTTTTAATTCTTTGCGTGAGAATTGAGAGGGGTTTCGGATGAAAGTCCTTCCGAGGTCATTCTACGAGCGAGATACAGCCGAGGTTGCTCGAGCGCTACTGGGGAAAATCCTCGTCCATCGTACATCGAAGGAAACGATTTCGGGAAAAATCGTCGAGGTCGAGGCGTATTACGGCAAAGGAGACCCCGCTTCAAGGGCATCGCGCCGCAAGACGAAGTTAAACGAGATTATGTGGGGGCGCGGTGGGTTAGCATTCGTGTACATGGTCCATGCGAATTGGCTGTTTAATGTCACCACCGAGCCCGAAGGCAAGCCTGGGGCCGTACTCGTTCGAGCGCTCGAGCCGTTGGAGGGTTTGGAGTTGATGCGACGGAGGAGGGGCACTAAAGTCGAGCGAGGGCTAACTTCCGGCCCAGGCAAACTAACTCAGGCGATGGGGATCACTCGAGCACATCATGGTCTCGATCTAACGGATCCAGCGAGCGAGCTATTGATAACTGAAGGTGGGCTCGAACGCTTTGAGATAGCCAGCTCGCACCGCATAGGGGTCAGCGCCGACCTACCGCAGGAGCTCAGGTTTTACATCCGAGGAAATCCATACGTGTCGAGATAATCGCGCGCTCGGATATTTGTTATATATATAACAACTAAACATTAGCTCCTGCTCGTATACTGTTTTAGTTTTTCAACGAGCTCGGGCGGAAGCGGCATACCTTCCATCAAGGTCGTGTCCGTGCATACGGAAACGGTGGAACACTCGGCCACCACTTTGTTGGAGGTGAGGTTCCGGATGACGTTCCTGAACTTAATGTGTTTTGACCCCACCTCTTCCACCCAGACTGCAACCTCTATTACATTGTCAAGCCTCACCGGAGCTTTGATCTTGCCCGAAGTCTCGATCGTTGGCACGAACAAGCCAAACTTGTGAATCAACGTGGCGTAGCCGAAGCCGAGGGATTCGAGGAGCTCCTGCTGCGCGCGCTCGCAGTACTTGAAGTAGTTAGTGTAATGCATGACCTGTAGGTAATCGGTATCCGAGAGGGAGACCCGATACGTCCGTTTGAATGCGTTGGCTGGTATGCGAGCTTCCTTTTCTGTTTTCATGGGTTGCACAACCTCTGGCTCGATCCCGGCGATCGATTCACGAATCCCAAGGGAGCCGAGCAATTTATTCGTTTCAGCTGTGGCCTTATCCCTCGCCTCCGTCTCCCCGAGTCCCGCATCGAGGAGCTCCTGCATCAGCATGTCTCGGTAAAGTGCCACATTGGCCAAGAGATCTGCGAGCCTGAGCTTACCTATCACCACACCCGCGTGAACCATGACCAAGTCATCGGCTGAAATTTCCCCAATTCCCACGAGCACCTCCTTTCGAACGCCCCCGAAGTCCACGAGGGCTGTGTAGCCGCTGACGTTCAGCACCTTGGCCGGAACACCCCAACACATCTTTAGCCACCTCGCAAACCCTGCCCGCCGTATCTCGCCCAGATGTTGCAAGTCCCTTCGGAGGCGACCATGCATGGGCCCCAAGGCTTTGCGGGAAAACATCCCTTCATGAAAAGCGGACAATCGGTTGGCTTCGCGATGCCCACGACGACCTCGCCGCATCTGCACCCGGGGGGAAGGTCGTGCTCCCATGGCACCCCGTGGTGCGCGTGGGTGAGGATGAACTCCTTTGGCGTCAGGTCGGGAACCCCGAAATGCGCGAGGGCATCATACCGTTCGAAGAACTCACCGCGGAGCTTGAGCCCGCTGCGGGGTATGAATCCAAGCCCCCTCCAGGCGGCGTACGCGCGCTCGAAAACCTGGTCCATCAGTCCCTTCGCGTAGACGTTACCATCCCAGCTGACGAGACGCTTGTATTCTATCTTGATAGCCCTCCCGTTGTTTTTTAGCATCGACAGGATTTGCGCAACCGCCATCAAAACATCGATCGGTTCGAACCCCGCAACTACGGTGGGTAAGCCGTGCTCCCGCGGGAGGAATTCCCACTCGACTGCCCCGGTTATGGTTGAGACGTGACCGGGAGCGATGACCCCCCTTATCGGCAGCAGCCCTCGCTCTCGGTAGAGCTTGACGGTGTATTTCATCGCGGGAGGGGTTAGCCTAACTGCGCTTAGGAACTTGAGATTTTCTGGAACCATCCCCCGTTTGAATGCTAGGGCATAGCTCGGCGCCGTGGTCTCGAACCCGATCCCAAAAAACACGCTTTCCTTCCCATGTGAGCTCGCATCCCTCGCCGCATCGAGAAAGCTGTAGACGAGCTTGACATCACCCCCGGCCGCCCTTGCTTCCTCGAGGTTGCGGGGGGAATCGGACCTGACGCTGGGAAGCTTCAGCGAGTCGCCGTAGGTGTAAACTCTGATGCCATCGAGCGCGAGCTTCACCGCTACATCGACGTAGTATGCTGGAGTCACACACACGGGGCAGCCTGGGCCTGCGATGAGCTCTAGTGAGGAGGGCAACAAGTCCCTCAGGCCATAGCGCGTCGTCGTCCACTCGTGGGTGCCGCAGAAGTTCATCAGCTTTATCGAATCGCATTTTTCTCGTCCACGGATCGCGTCGCAGTATTTCCGAATGGTTCGCTTGAGGTTCAACGCAAGGGGCAGGTTATCCCTGAAAACCCTCCTCATGAATTCTGAACCTTCGAATCGACTTCGCATGGATTTACCCACTTGGCTATCGCATCAGGCTTTCTTTAAGTTTGGGCTTACTAGATACCTCAAAATTATCCCATGGCGTGGCCGGCGGGATGAACTCTGTGGAGAAAAAGTTGGTCAGAAGGTCGAGGGGGTGTAGTACGTAACTACTTATATACCTGTAGTACGTAACTAATATCGGTGAATGCTGTGGTGTATGTCAGGCTCAGAACGATCAAGGGCAACAAGTACTTCTATCTCTACACGTCCGAGCGCGTCGGCGGAAGGCCCAAGTCCAAGTACATTGCCTACTTGGGTCGGGCGGGCTCGAACTTGGCAAAAAAACTGCCGAGGGAGTACAGATCCCGTGAGCTGGTGGAGCGAGTCAGGGTGCTTGAGTTCGATGCGAGGTTAGACGAGATACTCAAAAACCGGCACGACGTGATGGTGAGGCTCGGATGACGACCGATCCCGACCGCCTGAGAACTGAAGAGATACTCAAAATCAACCAGGAGCTCGCCAGACGGGACGTCCCGTACGCAGGCTCTGAGGAGTATCCCATCAGAAGGGAAAAGATAGAACATTTGGTCAGAGCCATCCCGGCCCGGAGCTCGATCGACATCGCGGCGTACTATCTCAAGAACATAACCCTGCTCCAACCTTTTCCCAACGGCAACCACCGAACTGCTCTGATAGCAGCAGAGATATTTTTGGAACGAAAAGGGTATCGCTTCGACTACACGGAGGAGGAGGCGAACCAGCTAAGAAACCAAATGTCGGATCTGCAGTTCAAGCTCTACGGTACCTACGAGGAGCTGCCGGAAGCGGTGACTGAAGAACCTGACAACGAGCTTTTCCGTCTGTGTCGCGATTTCATAAAAGATCACACGATGCGCGTCCGTCCTAAGGTCCGGTCGAAGTAGGTTGTTTTAAATTTGGTGCGGCCGGCGGGATTCGAACCCGCGTCTCAGGCTTGGGGGGCCTGGGTCTTAACCAGACTGGACCACGGCCGCTCAAATTAGTTTGAGCCGATCCAAACTGAAATACTTTACCCGCGTTTTAGCTCACGCAGCAATCGCCAAGAGTACCAAATTATGACCGAAACCAAGACCAATCCCACACCAAATAACACCGCTACCAATCCAAG
>CAZCRN010000033.1:0-4294 GCA_964501125.1 Hadarchaeota archaeon (SeqCode)
TCCCGACCCAGCAAACGAGCACGGTGCCCGGGTCGCCTGGATGTCGTTATCAGCATCTACCTCGCCTTGACTACACGAACAACCTCTGGGCGTGACTTAAACAGAATACGTGCGCCACAGTGGGGACACCTAACCCTATCGGGCTCCATCTTCTTGAGAATCCTGTTGCAGCCGCTGCATCTGTACGTGGCTAGCCCTCCTTGGCCTCGAGCTCCGGCGCCTCGCTGGGTGCCCTAGCCGGCTTGGGAGGCACATAAGCGGGCATATACGCTGCCCCTGCAAACTTCGCGCCACAACGGCGGCACTGCCAGATCGCTGGCGCCACACGTTTGACCTTCAATGCACTGCAGCGCGGGCACTTGTGGAGTCGCCTCATCCTTTGCTCGATCTCAAGCACACGCTTGCGCACCTTGGTGCCATATCGCGGGCCAAACCTAGCTGTGGATCTCCTTTTCCCCCCGCGCGCCACCAGATCACCCGAGATGTTTACGGAGTTCGGGAGCCTTGGCGCATGCCAGCTCTCGCGCCCGCTCGATGTCCTCTAACGTCAAGGGGCCCGCCCCGCCCTTCTGAATCGCGCAGATATCACCTTCTTCGGTTGTAGTTATGGTCAGACGGGTATCCATCACATTTTCCTCATCGAGGCACGGGTCCACCATCAGCTTTTCGCCTATTTTTGCGAACGTCACTGGTATTGGCTTTTTCAAAATTGGGAATTCGGGCAAAGTCCAGACTTCAGACTCGGGCGGTTTGGTGTTCCACAGCGCCGCTATCGACGCCAGTGCAGAGGCATCGATCAGATTACCATCGTGGTCGAGCACGTTGACATCTATGAAGACCATCCATACCTCTTCACCTGGAGTTATAACGAGTTTCTCGAGATCGATTGCATTGGATTCCCGTATCCCCCTGTCGACCACGCGTGCCAGCTCGATCGCGTTCTCGTCCGGCGGGCCAGGCTCAAACGTCGGTGAAGCCAGCGGCAATAGTTCTGCGTTCACCATGAGCACCCCGGCGTTTGGTGTATCCGGATAAGGCTCGCCGCGTTCGAGCTTGACGCCGACCAAGACCTGGGTGTTCCCAAGTTTGACACGTGCGGAACCCTGAGCACTTTTGATGCTGCCGACCTCGACTGATATCTCGCGGTATTGGTCCAGCGTACGTCCATCGATGCGCTTATCTTGACGCGCCAAATCCACGATATAATCGCGCTTAACACTCGAAACTATTTCGTGCGTGTTCATTCCTCCTGTTTTACTGAGTACTTTTCCTTCAAGGCCTGTTTTTGGACCTCGTAGATCTGCTCGCAGCCCCTGATCCCGAGGTCTAGGGCTCGCCTGAACTCATCAGCCGTGAAGTGGCCATCCATCTGCAACAGCATTATGGCTTTCTTCCGTGGCATCAGGGCTATCGGCATATCGGTTGTG
This sequence comes from Hadarchaeota archaeon (SeqCode), assembly GCA_964501125.1. Classification (GTDB taxonomy): domain Archaea; phylum Hadarchaeota; class Hadarchaeia; order Hadarchaeales; family CAZCRN01; genus CAZCRN01. The sequence continues at coordinate 1,428 of CAZCRN010000033.1, forward strand.
CCCCAGTTATCCTCTTCCTTGGTCAGATCGAGCACGATTGTATCGTCTACTTTTCCGACTGCAACCGCCGCTACCAGATCGCGCATTGGTATACCTGCATCTGCTAGGGCAACCGAAGCTGCGGTTATCCCCACCGTTCGAGTTCCGGCATCTGCCTGCAGTATCTCGATGAAAACATCGATTGCAGACCTTGGGTAGAGCTCGGTGAAGACAGCTGGCTCCAACGCCTCCCGTGCAACTTTTGATATCTCTATCGAACGCCTACTCGGGCCGGGTCTCTTGCGTTCCTCGACGGAGAATGAGGCCATGTTGTAACGGCACCTTAAGACTGCTGTATCCGGCTCCTGGAGATGTCGCGGATGTAGCTCCCTTGGTCCATAAACGGCTGCGAGCACTTTGTTTCCGCCCAACTCGACGTAAGCTGAACCATCCGCTCGCTTCAAGACTCCTGCTTGTATTTTCAACGGTCGTAACTCATCCGGTTTGCGACCATCCAGTCGCTTACCCTCGACGATGAGTTTTTCAGGTTTTTCTGGTTGTTCCATTTCAAGTTCCTCCTTCAGATTTTGCTTTTTCCAGCATCAGACGCACCCGATCGGTTAACCCACTCGTGTGCGCCTCACGCTCGATCATGAGCAAAGCCTCAACAGTTACACTTACCATCCTCGGATCCTCCCCCCACACCATAATACGGCCATTCTGGCCAACTCGGATCTTACATCCGCTCACACTCTGAAGCGTGGCCATCATCGACCCCTTCCGGCCTATCACACGGGGGATTTTCGCCGGCACGATTTCGACCAACTTTCCACCACTCATTTTACCCATGCCCGGCTCACCAGCCTCGAGCTTGACTCTCATCAGCTCATCCACATCCTTCACCTTCGCCATCACGACATCACCGATGTCGAGATATTGGCTTATGTCCTCTCTAGTCAGATCCACTTTTCTGCGGAGCAAATCCGAAACAAACAGGTTACCATCATATGGAGAATTTATGTCAAGTATCCATCCTGAGTAATGGGAGTCTATAACGACCCCGATTACAACATCATCGCGTTTCGGAATGTAACGGCCTTGTAATGGTATGATGCGAATGTTCCGCCCACGCAGATCTGCCAGCCCCAGCACAGATGAGTAAACGCATTTGCCTTCACGGAAAACACCCTCCCGAAGCACATAATCACCCTCGGCGATCAGCTGACCTGGTACGACTAATTCGCGATTCTGAACGCATAACATCTAGAGCACCTTCGTCTGAACCTCGCCGCGTGTTAGCTCATTGAGCTTATCGAAGAACTCGGCCTGCACTCCAGCTGGGATCTCGAGGAGTACCGTCCAAGAGCCATCCTTTAACCACTGCTCCTGCTTGATCGTCGCGAACCCGCTTACAATCCCACGGGCCTTGCCTGCATATCTCGGCGGTATTTTGACCGCAACTTTCCTGATTTCAAATTTTAAGGGCAGGATCGGCCGTAAGGCTTTCACGATCGCCGAAAGCTGCTCCTCGGCGCTCTTGAAAACATCAATATGCACTCCGGCCTCGTTCATCGCGCTTTCGATTCGTGCAGGCGGATGGGGTAAGCCCGTTTGGGGATTTATTGATCTCCTCGAGATCAGCGTCACAATCTGTTTTAATCTATTCTCGCGCATCTTTCGGCGTTGTTCGGTGGTTATTTGGATCTCACCTTTGCGGATAATTTGCTCTGCGATCCTTAGCTTATCGGTCGTGCCAAATATCTTCCGCATCGCTTCCTCCGACGCCTTGCTGCCCTTTGCGGAGTCCTTGAAAATTTCCTCCGCTGCAAGTGCCTCGCGAATGTCAATTGATTTACCAGACCTCAGAGCCATCGCCAGCTCAGAGTCGACGAGCACTTCGAAATGAGTCCCATGAGTAGATAGTCTAGCTATCACGGCATCTTCCAGCTTTACCATTGAAATCCCGTCATTTTCTGGCGGGCTTGGCTAGCTCCTTCCTACCGAGTCGCTGCAGGTGTTTGCTTATCTCATCAAGAGTCATTTTTTTGTATTTCTTGGTCTTTTTGTCAACGATCGCCATCTCAACATTTGCTGGTTCGAGTTTTCCCTCAACCACGGCACGTAGGGCCTCCAACGCGAGCAAAATTGCGTCATCTAAGCTCATCTTTTCGTCGTACTTGCGCTCGAGCACTTCAATTGCCGTAGGTGCACCGCCGCCTATCGCATGAGCTTTGTGTGCAGCAACGACACCGCTCGGGTCCGTCTCGAATAGATGCGGCTCTTGCCCGATACCCGCGATCAGGAGCCTTGCACCAAATGGTCGAACGCCAGCATGCTGGGTATACAGCTGCTTGATGTCCCCAACGCGCTTGGCAAGCATCTGCACCGAGATCGGCTCATCGTAGCGCAATCGATTGATTTGGGCCTCTATGCGCGCGTAATCCATCAGTACTCGTGCATCGGCTATCAAACCCGATGCCGCGGCACCAATGTGCTCATCGATCTGGAATATCTTTTCAACGGATATTTCCTCGATCAGCCTAGTTCGAATGCGCTTCTCTGCAGCCAACACCACGCCTTCGGTGACCTTGATGCCCAAGGCGGTGTAACCTCGCTTGACCGCCTCCTGGGCGTATTGAACCTGGAAAAGCTTACCCTCTGGGCTAAAAACCGTAATTGCTCGGTCGTAACCTGCACCAGGCGGTACAAAAGCCATGCATTATGCCTCTTGATATGATGATCGTGATTGTAACCATATTTCGTGAAGCGAGAGCTTATATAATCTTTGCTTAAGAAGGAGCGAGGAATTTCCGTTTGGCCGCGCGAATGGTGCCCGATACACCTAAGACCTTCAGCGTGGCCCTCTTGCCACCAATCCTATTGATCCC
>CAZCRN010000033.1:4394-6259 GCA_964501125.1 Hadarchaeota archaeon (SeqCode)
GAATTCTCGCACCACTCTGGCCGCTACCTCTCGCTTCGCTGGGTAGGCTGCGACCTTTAGTTTAACGTGGATCACATCGCCGGTGTCTGTGAGTGCGAGCTTTCCCGCGTACGCTAGCTGTTTATCAAATCTAAGGTATAGGTTACACTCATCATCAAGCCTCTCCGTGGCGATCTGGCCGAGCTTCTTGAACTCCTCGGCCCCCAACTTCGCCGCGATGGTATCCCACAGCTCACGCAAAGGCTTCCGGCGCCCGATCACGGTGCTGAGAACTATGATGGGGTTACCATGGTGCCCCCTGAGTTTTCTTCGCTCGATTTTCACTTCCTCCGGCAGGATATTTTTCAATGCCTCAAGGACTTTCGATTCATCCTCAGTCGCATGTACAAACGTGCTCAGGGTCGCGGAACTAAACGGAAATTCCATATCAACAGCTCAAATTACTTGCCCTTACCCTTATGCAGCAATCCTCGAGCTTTACGACCGGCCCGGGTCAGGCCACGGTGCACCCGACCGCGATGTGCAGCGCCTACAATCCACCCGAGCTCTGGATCGCTGCGGATTGCTGGGTGGTGGGGATCGAGCATTATGATCTCATGGTAGTGATATTGGCCATCCGCGCCAACCGGATAAGAGTTTAAAACCTCGAGGTTCGGGTACTTCCGAGCGGCACGCTCTTCGGCTATTAGCTGAATGCTCTTCGCCGGCACGAACTTCCTGACGCCCATTCGCTTTGGCTTGCGGCCACGCCTTGGTCGCTTCTTGCGTCTGCCGCCCCGGCGAACTCGCGTTCGAACGACGATCACGCCCTGTTTTGCCTTATAACCGAGCGCGCGGGCTCGATCGAGTCGAGTTGGCTTGGTGATGCGCACAACTGCTGGGCCTTTTCGCCATTCCCGTAAGCGCTTCCGAAGGAGCTCTTTTACGTACGATTTTTCTGGAGATGCCCATGCTTCCCTGATGTACTTTTGCACCAGACCACCGACCAATTATTGACCAAGTGCTCCTTTTATCTTCTTGGCCACGAGCACCGCGGCATCGCGCTGCGCCTCGCGAGTCGAAGCTCCGAGATGTGGCGTTAACACCACATTTGATAATTTGAGCAGGGGACTTTCCGCGGGCGGTTCTCGCTCGTACACGTCCAGACATGCACCAGCTATTTTACCCTTCTTCAGTGCCTTGATCAAAGCAGCCTCATCCACAACCTCGCCGCGCGATGTGTTTATCAAGAGCGCCGTCGGCTTCATCAGATCCAGCTCGCGTTTGCTCATCATGTGCTTAGTCTCCGGCATGAGCGGCACATGCAGCGTGACGAAGTCCGACTCGCGCAGCAGGGTGTCCAAATCGACGTACTTGGCCCCAGTCCGTTCGGCGAACTCTTGGTTCTGCACGACGTCGTATGCTAGGAGGTTCATCAGAAACGCTTTGGCTTTGTATCCAACAGCTCGGCCAATTCGCCCTGTGCCGATAATACCCAGAGTCTTACCGCGCAACTCGCCGCCCATCAGCTCCGCCTTTTCCCATTTTCCTTCTTTCATCCCCGAGTCCGCGCGGGGGAGGTGTCTGATCCATGAGAGCATCAGAGCAATAGTTAATTCTGCCACTGCAACGGTCGGGGCCTCAGGTGTGTTGATGACCTGAATTCCGCGCGCGCGTGCAGCCTCGACGTCTATGTTATCTAATCCGACTCCGGCCCTAGCAATTATTTTTAATTGTTTTCCAGCATCGATCAGTTCTTTTGTGACTTTGGTCGCGCTACGCACAACTAGCACCTCGTACTGTGCGATGCGCTCGAGCAGTTGGCTGGGCTTCAAGTCGGTGGCAACATCGACTTCGGCGAACTCTCGCATTAGCTTGATGCCATC
>CAZCRN010000034.1:0-6253 GCA_964501125.1 Hadarchaeota archaeon (SeqCode)
GAGAGAAAACAAGAAGTAGGCTGGAAGGCGAAAAGGGAAAAGTCATCATAGAAGGTTATTTCGATCACTCCTTTCGCTTCTGGAGGTTTTTGAAGTTTCCACCCCAGAGTCGCCAAGCCCACCAAAACCGCGACGAGAATTCCAATAAACACGAGCTTTCTCATTCTCTCCCCTTGGCTGTGTAAATAACCGTTTAATAAAATTAAGCGCGACCGAAAATCTCATCGGCTAATTCTTTACCCAACTCTTGTACTAAGAAATTATAGATTGAATCTGTGTCGTTTGCCATTGTGACTTCATTTCGGTATTTCGGGGAATTTCCCCACCACACGACTATGTTATCTTCGGGAGTGATGAGTGGTCTATCCATCAAGGAGGTTCCACCTTGACACTCCCCACGACTAAAGTCGGGAGATTCTAGGAGACTCGCACCTAAACCTCCAAGGGGCGTGCCATCACCTGTCGCAGGGGGCTTCAGTCGATCGACATCCCGAACTACCAGATGCATTCATCGTCACATTTCTCGAATCACGCATCCTTCAACCGGCACCGTGCATCGCTTCAAGCCTTCGGAGCGCCCGTTCAATCATATCGTGTCGATAGGCGACGCGGCGGAGAACGAGATCTGTAAAAAATACATCGTCGCCACTCCTTCCAAAATATGCTCTCCAATCCCCACTTTTAAGACGATAAAGCCCTGGTGCCACTCGCTTGATATTTCCTCTTCCAGTTTCAGCGAATAGCTTTAACTTGCGTTTGATGATGCGGTAGTCTCTTGGACTCCGTTCAGCGAGTTCGCTTAGAACTTTTTCCACGTCCCTGTGAAAGTGCAGCTTCAATCGCACGGAAAACTTCCTCGGCGGGAATGAACTCGTCCTCTTCTAACTTTCTGAGCTGTTCTTCCAGATACGCTTGATAACCCGCAATGAGTTCTCTGATTACCTCGTCGTATGATTCTCCTTTTGCAGCAACGCTCTTGAGTAGATCTCGCGTTTCGGTGCGGAGTTGTATCGTCGTTATGGACATTTTTCTCAAATATATAGTGGCTATAGAACCATATAAAAACTTTATTAATCCGGTGACAGCCCATTTCACGAAAAACCGCTGCTAATTTTTTAACACGGTCACTTGGTGCTTTCAACGTGATATCTCGGCCCGAGGCTCGGCCCCGATCCCCGAGCCGCGAGGTTCGGGCGATGGAAGCGCGGACGAACGCATCGAGCGGGTGGAGAACCGCGCCCGTGGAAGCCCCCGAATTCATTCGGGGGAGGAGACCACCTTTTCGATTTCGATTTGACACTCCCCACGACTAAAGTCGGGAGATTCTAGGAGACTCACACCTGAATTTCCAAAGGGTGTGCTATCACCCCGTTGACGTGCCCTCCTCCGCGGACGGCACCTATGTTCAAGGCTCCAATCACATCGCGGTGTTGCTTCTTCGTTGGAACGAGCGCAAAGGTGTGGTGCGCTTCATCTTCACATCTCCAATTCGATTTTTCTAATCACGCTACTTGTCGTTTTCGGGGAGAGGTCTCCGAAACTATTCGGCGATTCATCCCCTGCTCTAAAGGGCGGGGCTTTCTCGCCGCGATCTTGTAAGTGCATGGTGCAGCTCATCCATCGAAGCATCCGTTCGAAGTCCCGTCCCCGAGAAATGCGTGCGAGATGCGAAGCGACCGTGTTCCCTGAGCCTAGCGATTATCTTGTCAAGCTTCGGCGGTGAGAGTCCTGCCCGCTTGGCGATCTCATGTACATCGTAAAACATCGGCGGCCCATCAGCCTCCTCGACACATCGGTTCAACAAAACGAGAGCGCGTTGGCCTAGCTTGAAGTTCCGGCTGGCCAGATCGCTGATGACTAACTGAATGAAACCCTTGTCCATGAGCGGACCTAGCCACATCGGCCCAGCGTGCTCCAGCTTCTCCCCGCACTCGCACGTGTTCGGTAGTTCCGTAGTCATGCCAAATGAGAGCACCCGCCGCCCGCAAGCCCCGCAGTGCGATACGTAGCCTTGCTTGATCAAAACTTCGTCGGCTCGTTTTGCACCGCTTCGAGCCCGCAGGTAAACCCTAAGGTAATGCTCGGTACTGTGGACAAGCAGGGGGGTGAGCGCGAAATCGTGCCTGGCACCGACTCGCTGGCAAAATCCGACCAGAATGCGCACTCCGAGCTCATGGCAGTACTCCGTCCGAAGCGATCGCACACCATACCTGCGCAGACACGCTTTGGGATATGCGCCGCAGAGCGGTGCGGTGTCCGTGGCCGTTAGCATCAGCACACCGTTCCGAGCGAGCGCGGAACACGCCGCATCGACAAACGGCGCCGGAGAACCGAAAGGGTCCAAATCGATCACATGAAATCTAGGTCTGTAGCGCCATAGCAGCACGTTTGCGTCCTCGTTAAACACCTCGACGAGCTCTGAGAGTTTGTTGCGCTCGACGTTTCGGTGGATGAGCTCGACTGCCTCGGGCAAGCGATCGTTAACAATAACCTTCGTGATTCCCATTACCTCTCTTGCGTAGCGCAACCCTCGAGCACCCACTCCGGCCAGTGGATCACAAATCCTGAGGTTACCGAGTTCATTTGTGAGCGCTTGAGCCACGGAAACTGAGATATCCCGACAGAGCTCTGCGTGGGGGTTATAGAAAACCTGAGCCAGCGACGGGGCATAACCGCCCGTTGGTGTGCGAAATCGTGCCAGCTCAGGGACCTCTAGCTCGGTCGTGCCCTCAGTTATGAGCTCCGTAGACATCATTTCAACACTTCCGCGATCAGCTCGGCCAGCTTGTTCGATAGCTCCGCTCGGTTGCTTGGGGTTACCTCCCAAAGCTTGACATCGGGCCGGGCCTTGACGTTGCCGATGAAGCCAGTCATTGTGCGCTGGTGAATCACGGCAAGCAGGGGTTTCGGCGACTCTAAGGCTGCGCGGACCGCATCTCTAAAGCCCTGACTATGCATCTCCATCGGGGCAATCTCGTCGATGACCACGAGGTCTGCCTCACGCAGCGCCCGACCTATTGCGGCCCCACTCATCGCATCCACATTTTCGACATTCACGCGGTACTTGCTGACCCGTGGACCCGTTGGCTGATCGACATGCGCTAGGACTCGCTCTTCCTGAGTCATCAAATCGATCATTTTGAAGCCCAACCGCACGCCGCCCTCGCGGATCTCGGGGCAATATAATCCACCGGCTTTGTAACCGCGTCTGCGCAAGATTTCTATTACACCCTCGATGACTGAGGTCTTGCCGCTACCGGGACGTCCGGTAATTAGAAAGTTGTTAGGCATCCCCACCCAAAAACGATAGAGCACATTCGACTTATAACAGGGAGGCCTGGTACTGCCAAGTGTTTTGCCGAACGATCGGTGTTATCAGGACGATGTCTTTGAGGCCGTAAAGCTCGTAGTGCAGGAAGTACGGGACGGATTCATCAGGTACCCTAAGCACGTACATAACCGAGATATTGAAATCTCCGAGATCTGCGCCCCGAACACGCTCCGCAACATCCAAGCCATAAGCTTGCCAGCCGATGCCGGTTGCGTGGCCCGCCGCCTCAGCCTTGATCGCCTCCCACATGTTAGTAGGAATAACTCCTCGTTATCCCATCGTAAGCCAAGGTCCAAGCGATGATTCCTATGTCGGCTGCGGAATAAATTGCCTCGAGGACTTTCGCGTTCTTAACCACCGGGCTCAGGTTTTCGGTCGCGGCGTCGTACACGTATAAGTGCACCAACATGCCTGGTCTAAGGTCAAGTGCCCGACCAAGGGTATCGGATATCTGGATTGCAACAAACTCGGGATTTTCGAAATCGTATCTGCTCAGCTCCTGCCATGTGGAATTCTCTATAAATGCAAGCGCATCGGCTTTCGAGAACATTGTCCAAACCGGATTGGGACTTTTGGCCACGATTATCGCGTTTTCCGGTTTGGGTTCGATGATCCCTTTAAAGTAAGCCCGCCACGCAGAGTCCGCCTCGTCGTAAATCGTGGCCTCGTATGCTCGCAAATCGTTTAAGTTCGTCATGGCGTTGATGCTGTTTTCTAGGTTCTCCTTCAGGTCCCAAAGCACGTGGTACACGCCTGTTGCAACTCTTTCGGCATCCTCGAGTCGATCCTTACGCTCCTCTTCCAGCTCAATCGCGTCTCTGATCCTCCACCGTATCGCGTCTATTTGCTCCTTTTCATCTGCTGCTAAAACTTGAGCCCTGAAGCCGGAGGCGGCTGTCCGTGCTTGAGTAGTTCCGATTGCGCGAAGTCTATCCACATCACTCAGAGCCGCTGCCCTAGCCTCTTTGAGTTCTTCCGCTGCGGGTCGAACGAATAGGAAATAATAAACACCGAAAATCGCGGCCCCGATTATCAGAAACACCGCAAGAGCACCAACTACAACTCAGACATCGATTGCGGCATCCGAAATATCAATCCACTCCACGACCAAAAGTGTATGAAATAGCCGAATATAAACTCAACGTCAGGTGGGGCCTTGAACAAACAGGAATTGAGGGAACGCGTTTGGCAGGAGCTAGAGCGGCGCGGGGTCGTTAGGTTCCCGAAACCGGCGCGTGGGCGCATCCCGAACTTTGTAGGTAGTGACGCCGCCGCCTGCCGCTTACGAACTCTGCCTGCCTACATCACTGCCAAAACGATCATGGTAAACCCTGATTCCGCGCAGATGCCGGTTCGTGAGCTCGCGCTTCGAGATGGTAAGCGGTTACTGGTGGCATCGCCGCATTTGAAAGCCGGCTTCATTCTCTTAGATCCGAAGTTAATCCCCAATCCGCAGGAGGCAGCCACGATTAAGGGGGCATTCAAGCACGGAAAGCGGGTGGACATCAAAGACATGAAAGTCGAGCTGATCGTGCAGGGCTCCGTGGCCGTTGACAGAAAAGGCGGGCGGGTCGGCAAAGGGGGCGGTTACGGGGATCTCGAGATGGCCATTCTCATAGAGGCTGGGGCCGCGACCGATAGAACACCGATAGTCACGACCGTTCATCCCCTCCAAATCGTCGAAAGTGTGCCGATAGGGGAGCACGATGTCCCGGTCGATGTTATCATCACGCCTGAGGAAGTGATCGAAGTACAGCAGCAATACCCCAAACCATCGGGCATCTGTTGGGATTTATTATCACCCGAAGCTTATCAACGAATGTCGATTCTCGCGGAGCTGAGGTGTCGGACTTGATTGTGGGTCTCGATGAGACGGGTCGCGGGCCCGTGCTTGGACCAATGGTCCTGTGCGGTGTGGCTTTCAAACCCGAGGTGATGGAAGAACTTGAGGCCGCGCGCGTCCGAGACTCTAAGCTCCTGAGCCCACGAAGGCGCTCAACCCTCGCGAGGCTGATCCAGGGGAAAGCCGCTAAATGCGAGATCATTGAGCTCTCACCTGCCCAAATAGACGAACTCCGGCTTGTCAAAAAAATCAACCTCAACGAGCTCACGGCGATTCAATTCGCACGGATCATCGATAGGCTGAAGCCAGAGGTGGCTTACATCGACTCTGCGGACGTCAATGCTGACAGATTTGGAAAAACCATTCAGCAATACCTGAAGACCCGAACGAAACTGGTGGTCGAACACGCTGCAGATGCGAAATATGCAGTTGTTGGGGCAGCGTCCATCTTGGCGAAGGTTCGTCGTGATCAACGTATCGATGAGCTTAAGAAGAAGTATGGCGAGCTCGGCTCGGGCTACTCTTCAGACCCGAGAACGATTCATTTCTTGGAGCGATGGGTGCGCGAGCGAGGTTCTCTGCCACCCTTCGCGCGAAAGTCTTGGGAGACCGCTCAACGGATTCAGGCCCGAGTGAAACAGCGAAAACTCGTGTAGTGGCCCCCGCTGTCACCTAGCACACTAACACCAGGCTTCTTCGACTGTCTTTTGGACGTCCTCCACCTGGTAACCCTCGTGCGAGGTATACCTCGGGGGCCGACCCGCCGTGTAGCGCGCCAGGGTTGGCCTGTCGGTCATCACTAGGTGTCACGCCAATATGTTCACACAGGGACCATGCGGCACGACTTACCGGCGGGTTACTCCAGTGTTCCCGCAGCGATGCACTGGCGATCACCACTCACGCCAGTCCTCGAATGCTGCGGATATCCCTTCATCGCAGTATAAACTCGAGCTTGGCCGAGTATAAAACTTGGGTTATCCCTGGAACTTTCGACGCAACCTCCAATTGGCTAGACCACAAACTGGACATATCGTCTGAATCAGCCTCGAGGAATAAAATTTCACTCCACGCTTTGGTGA